>JBLNAE010000202.1:0-4053 GCA_050259195.1 Ignavibacteriales bacterium | reverse complement strand
CAAAAGAAATGCTCCATGTGTCATAAAATAGAAGGAGTTGGTGGAAAGATGGGTCCAGACCTCTCTGATGAGGGCAATAAGGGTAGGACTGAAGATTGGCTAATAAAAATGTTTAAAGACCCAAAGTCCGTGACGCCTGAGGCAAAGATGAGGCCTGTTAAAGGCACAGATGAAGAATTGAAAGCCCTAGCAGCCTATGTAATGAGCCTTAAGGCAAAGTAGGCTAATTTGTAATCTTTGGTTTTTACTATAGATCTCATATTCGTTAGTGAAGGTTAAATAAAGTGATTTCTATGATCATGCTTATAGGTTTTTTAACCAATGTGTTCCTAATGCAAACCCCAACGGAATATCCAAGTGTAAAAAAGGAAGGGTACACGGAAAGCCAAACCTGTGGTGAATGCCATACAGCGATATACAAAGAGTGGAAAAATTCTCTACACGCCTCCTCTATCAGCGACCCCGTTTTTCTCGGTGTTTTTAATGAGGTAGAGAAGGAGAAGAAAAGCTTTTGCCTTAAGTGCCACGTACCTACCGTTAGGGTTACACGGGATTATGACCTTACCCAGTCTATTTCAAAAGAAGGGGTAACATGTGACTTTTGTCACACGGTAAAAAGCGTAAATTTAAATAAAGAAGAGCCATTTGAATTTGATCAAGGATTTGTAAAAAGGGGCCCATTTGAAAGCGACCTAGAAATAGGTCATAAGAGTCTTTACTCTCGAATTCATCTAAAGGCTGAGTTTTGCGCCGGATGTCATGAGGTGGTAAACGAGAATGGATTTCACGTGATGAGTACATATAGCGAATGGAAAATGGGTCCTTATGCAGAGAAGGGAATTCAATGTCAGAACTGCCATATGCCAGAAGAGTTTGGTACTCCTATTGTTAATCCTGAAGTCGTAAAGACCGAGCATACTGTAACAGCACATAAATTCCTAGGGGGACACTCTCAGATAAATATAACTAAGGCAGCAACGCTGACTCAGGTGTTAGATAAAGCCGACGACTCTCTATCCATTGTAGTCTATATAACCAACTCAGAAGCCGGGCATTCCCTTCCCACGGGTATTCCATCACGTAGGGTCATACTTACAGTAAAACTTCTGGACCCAAAGGGAGAGGTAGTTGGAGAAAAGGAGGTTGTATATAGGCGGGTTCTTGTTGATGGTGAGGGAAAAGAGATTTCTGAGAAGAACATTAAGGATATGTTTCTAAAAGCTGTGGCTCTAAAGAGCGATAACCGCATTAAACCCAAGGAAACAAGGAGGGAGGAGTTTATATTTCCCCTAACTAAGAGAATGGGAAAGGCTCTTACAGCGGAATCTACCTTGAGATACGAGTTTAGCGTTCCATATCTTGAACCAAATGTAATGAGAATGGAAATGGCTCGTGATGTAAAAACAATAAATATGGAGACAGAGGCTATAGGTATATGGAAGTGGATTATTTCCCTTGCAGGAGTTTTAGTGGTTTTGTTTATCCTTCGAATAACGTTACAAAAATGGAGGAGGTAACTCCGGTGAATGAGGAAATTGAAAGGAGGAATTTCTTCGGGACTCTAATTAATTGGATATTGGGTGTTACAATGGTAAGTTGGATAGTCCCGATAGTGGCATACCTTTTCCCAAAATCTAAGGGGGGAGCAGAAAACGTCTTTATGGATCCTGCGGGTAACCCTATAATGGCCTCGGCTGTATTAGGAGAGGGGGCAAAGATTGGGCTTGCTTTTGGAGACGCCGCAGTTGTTATTTCCTACAAGGGAGAGCTTAGGGCTTTTTCAGCGGTATGTACACACCTTGGTTGTATTGTGCAGTGGAGGAAGGATGAGGGAATTTTCTTGTGCCCCTGTCATGGAGGGAAATTCGACCCTAATGGGAACGTTATTTCGGGGCCTCCTCCTAAACCACTTCCCAAGTACGGGGTTGAAGTTGAGGAAAATAAGATAAAACTTTCAAAGGCATAGAGGGCATAGTATGTTAAAGAAAATAACAGATTGGATTGATGAAAGGATACAAATTAGGGAGGTTATAGAGAGCAATCTCACCGGGTATAAGGTTCCAGCCAATCTGAATTTCTGGTACTCTATGGGCTCTGTACTTCTTGCAATGCTTTTTATTCAGTTTGTAACCGGTATCTTACTTCTTATATATTATGTGCCACACGTAGATAAAGCCTTTGAGAGCGTCACCTATATAACAAACAAGGCTCCATTCGGGTGGTTGATAAGAAGGGTTCACGCAATGGCTGCAAACATATTTATAGCTGTACTCTTCCTCCATATGCTCAGTACCTTATTTATGGGGTCTTATAAGAAGCCTAGGGAGCTCCAGTGGATGTCAGGGTTGGTGCTCTTCGCCTTGGGACTTCTAGCGGCCCTCTCAGGCTATCTCCTTCCCTGGAGTCAGCTTTCCTACTGGGCTACTACAGTCGCTACGAATACGGTGAGCGCGGTTCCCTTTATTGGTGATGAGCTTGTAAGGTGGGTAAGGGGTGCTGAGAGGGTAGAACAGGCAACGTTAGGTAGATTCTTCGCTTTACATGTTATGGTTGTACCCTTATTATTTTTAGGGCTGGTTGCAGCACATCTGTTTGGCATGAGGAGAACTGGGATATCTGCCCCTCCAGGAACAAAGAAGGAAGATATAAAGAAGATTCCCTTCGTTCCCAATTTTGCCTTAGAGGACCTAAAAGTAATATACTTTTTTCTTGGAATCCTTTTTATATTTGTCTTTTTTTACCCACAGCTTTATTTCCCACACGATGCCCTAAAGCCAGCGGATCCATTTTTTACACCTCCACATATAAAACCTGAGTGGTACTTTCTTGCAAACTACGAGACGCTAAAGCTCATTCCGAGTAAGATTCTGGGGGTCTTTATACCGCTTCTAGTTGCTCTTTTTCTTTTTCTTCTACCTCTAGTTGATACCGGTAGCGAAAGGCAACCTCTAAAAAGACCAGTTTTCTTGACAATTGCAATTATTGGGGTTTTAGTCTTCATAGCACTTAGCGTTTTAGGAGAAATTCTTAAGTGAAAGAGAAGATATGGTTATTAGATATTTAATCCCTTTTTCTTTTAGCTTGCTTCTTGTTCTTGCCTCTCAGGTGTTTGCCCAAGAGGAGAATATCTCCTGTGTTAATTGTCATAAACAACTTGAAGGGGATCTGGCTAAGCCTGTAGGGCTCTGGCAAGAAAGCATTCATAAAGAAAACGGTATCTCGTGTTACAACTGCCATGGTGGTAATCCAAAGGTACAGGATATGGATGCAATGAGTCCGGAGGCTGGTTTTGTTGGGGCACCTAAAGAGAATGAAATTCCTAAGTTCTGTGGTAAGTGCCATGTGGCTGTTATGGAAAACTATATGAATAGCCCTCATTGGCAAACAGAGAAGGAAAAACGGCCGGTCTGCACAACCTGCCATACTGCTCACCATCAGCAAAAAGCCACGCTTGATATAATAAACGAGAAGGACTGCTCAAAGTGCCACCCCTACGAACGCGCAAAAAAGCTAAAGTTTGTTATGGAAGAGACGGAAGGGAATTTAGTTCAGCTTGATGGAAGAATAGAAAAACTCAGAGAAGAGGGCTTTGATACCCAAAGCCTTGAGGCTGCCCTTTTTGCAAACAGGAACGAGTTTCACCGCTTAACCCATGTACTTTCAGTAGACCTGATTGTAGATAAGACCGGCATAATAAGGGGTGATACTAAAAAGATTGAGAAGTCTGCAGAGAATTATGAGGCTACAATTAAACGCAGAAGAATAGGGGGAGCGATTCTTGTAGCCTTTCTTTTTATTTCAGCTTTTATAATTCACATATATAGAAAAGCCTTGTCCTAGAAAAAGGGGGGAACATTTTCTCATTGGAAAAAGGGTTTGATACCACTAAAAACTAGATCGCCTGCAGGAGTTTGGTTTTACTGTGCTGTTTTTTGACACTCCCCTGACTAAAGTCAAGGGGATTCTTAACTCACCGCATGGGAGGTTAAGTTATGCGTTGTGCCAAAATCAACGCCGTTTCCAAAGACATAGCCGAGGAAACCTCTAAAAGAA
>JBLNAE010000201.1:0-4556 GCA_050259195.1 Ignavibacteriales bacterium | reverse complement strand
ACGGCACGAGACCCAGCGCCAGAGAAACAATAGCCGCTCTGGTTTTGAGCCACGTACCGGCATCCGCTGGATTAGCGGGAATGGAAAGCCGGATGAGCACGAGGCTGCTGCTTAACAGCACCGCGAAGAAGACCCCGGCGAGGGCGGCCGCGCGCGGCGTCTTGAGTTTCTGATACATTAAGGTGAGTTGTCTGTCGGGCAAACCTTCCTCCGCGCAGGACCGACCTGCGCTGTTCTCATTTTGATCAGAACGATGACCCATGCCAGCAAGAAGCCGACCGAGGCTGCAATTGGCGACAAATGTCCCATCAGCGTCACCAGACGGCGGTGCTTGAGATCCAGCCAATCCAACTGCTTTGCTTCAGGCATCTCGCAGATACGGTTGCACTCGGCACGCCCTTGCGAGATCGGGTAAGTAGCCGCACCCACGGCCACCAGGACCAGGACCGGCAGCAGCACGCCCACAATGAGAATCAAGATGAGCAAGAGCTTCCGGTGTCATCCGTCATGAGCATGACGATGTTGGGTCTCTTCTGGGCCTCCGGATGAGCCGTGCATAATGCATACAGTCCAAAAATGCAAATCAATAAAACTGTGCATAAAGCAGCAATGAACTTTCTTTTCCTTTCCTCCATTTTACCTCCTTTGGTTTAGCGAAATATGGCTCTTTTCCTCATGAAGTCTTGTTTCATTTCTTGGCCTTATCTCACTATTGTGAGCAGACTTTGCTGGATATTTTAATTCTATAGAGTCTAGTGTCATATCCCTATATTGTATTTCTCCTTTGACAGAACGTTGTAGAGTTCGGGATGACTCACTAACGCCTATAAAATAGACTAACTTCTGTATATATGGAAATCTAATCTTTTTTTGTTCTTGCATTAGGGGGCTATTATAACTATCGGATATAAAACTGTATGATAACGATAGGGGGGTAAGCCAGCAAAACCAGTTGCATTGCGTTTTTGAGTTGCTAGTTTACTTTAATCACGTTATACGACTCTTCAATTATGGTGATTTAAAAAAGCGAGCCCTTGGCTCCGGGACTCGCTTTTTTAGGTAAGGAAGGAGAGAAAGGGACGGAGGATTGATCTTATGTTGCCATTCCTTTGTTAAATCTGTGTTAGCCTCTCATTAATCTGTTGTTAAAATTATTGAACAATGGGTAAACAAAGTTGAAAGTATGAAGATGGATTAAACTATGACAGAATGAGTGAAAAAAAATTAAACCGGCTACAGCACCTTATGTTGTATCTAGCAAGCCTATAAGCCAATCAAGAGAGATGATGAGAGGGTATTGGTGATGACCATAGGAGACGCGAAAAGGCAAATCATATTAAGGCTCGATGCTCTATGAGAGGAGCAATACGAGGCCGTAAAAAATGTATGACCCAGGGCAGCATGGTGCTTCTTACAGAGGGTATGAGCGAGAGATACCAGATTCATCTAAATCTCACGGATGCGCTAGAGCTGCTATGGGAAGAGTGTCAAAAAGGGGGAGAGGATTTTGAGAAGATGGTGAGAGCGTGGCAACGCGGAGATTGGGAGATTACCATAGCTTGTATGATGCTACAGGGGCGAGTTGAGGAGATACAAAAGCTTGCTGATTCTATTTGAGAATTCGCAGGCCCTGGGGAGTTGCCGTAGGCCCTCGATTTAGGATTATACCGAAAATCCACACTTTCCTAACATGCTTGTACTTCTTTTCTGCCTATGGATGATGTCGAGATTCATAGTTCTGACCTATCGAGTGATACATTGCTGTGCGCAGGGCGAGCTCTCGTGGATCCTCAAAGAACCTATTCATCCCGTTGGGGACATACCCATATCCTATCTCGGCTTGCGGGTCGGCAAATCCAAATGAACCTCCCGACCCTGGATGCCCGAACGAGCTAGGAGAACCGAAGGGGTTCCTCGGACTGGGTTTAGCGAAACCGAGTGAGAATGGTATCTCCTCCTTGAGGGCCCCATCGCGGAATCCCTTCAGCGGTGCGACGGGTGGTGCCATGAGCTGCCGGAGTGTTTCTTCTCTCAACCCAAGCTCTTTTCCGCCCGTCGCAAAGACGCTGTATGCATGGGCAATGGCGCGAGCCGTTCCCACACCCCCTCCAGAGGGAACTTCGAAATTCCGGGCGTAGACACGTTCTCTCTCCAGCGGCAACAGCGACCCCACAAGGGCTCTGCGGATTGCCGAACGAGGGTTCATCACCGCGAGAACAAAGGGGATTGGCAATGTGAGTATCGCTGACACGCCCATTCTTTGTTGTCGTATGGTAGCCAGCCTGGTGTTGGGAATTTCTTCGGGGAGGCGAATGTAGAAATCGATTCCGAGCGGAGTCGCAATTTCGTCCTGAAAATACTGCCCTATGCTGCGGCCTTTGGGATCGACCCGGCGCAAGATCTCGCTTTCGTAGTATCCAAGGGTCAGAGCGTGGTAAACCTGTTGCGTTCCCGGCTCATACGCCGGTTTCTGCTGCGCTAGGACCTCCGCCAGGCGGTCGAGGTCTGCTACGGTGCTCCTGTCACCTAGTTCGTCGAATGCAAAAAGCTCTGCCTGGTGTGCCAGCAGTTGCCGGATAGTGATCTTATCCTTACCCCGCTGGGCAAACTCGGGCCAGTACCTTGAGATACGCTCGTCGTAGTCAAATAAACCCTGCGAATGAGCGAGCGCCATGGCCAGACCGGACAATCCCTTCGTTGTCGAGAACACAATCACCATCGTATCCTCTTCCCAAGGTTCTCCGGTGGCCTCGTTCCTAACGCCGCCCCACAGGTCGACTACCTTTTCCCCGCGGTGGTAGATGCAACAGACGGCACCAAGCTCATTGCGGCGTTCGAAGTTCTGAACGAAGGCTTCCCGCACAGCTTCAAACCCAGGCTTGACGTAACCTGATATTGCACTGCTCTTGGTCACTTCGATTCACCCTGGGCGGTGGTCAATTTTGTCGTTCTCGCATCTGCCATTTAATTTTATTATAAATAATTGCCAAATTTTATTAACGCTTGTGTCTATCCATGTTCGTTATCACTAGTTAATCCTAGCCACAAGCTACGCCTGACGTGGGCTAGCGTCCTCACGGACTGCAAACCGCCACCAGTACCGAAACTAAGATCGTCACAATACTACCGTTTTTCTATATTTTCGACCATACAAGCATAACCTCGGATCTCGCCTCAAATAGCCGGGTTATGTACTCATCAAACAGTTTCGTGCGTGTTGCCCGATCCATGGTGATTTGATCCTGATTTAGATCGAGAAATGGGAGATCTACGGTATGTTTTTAAATCGGTCTCGGAGAGCCAGTTCGTCGGTTTCCGGTCTCCTGTTGCGCATGAAAAACCGTTCAGAAAAACCGTATAATCCACGCATGCACCACAAGAACATATATTTAAAGGGTAAAAAGAGGCACAAAAACGAACGGCTAGACCGATATCCGGAGACCGGAGACCGGGAAATCGGCTATAAATGGCTCTACAAAATATGCTTTTCATGTTAAATTATATGATTAAGCATATAAATGGCTATTTGTTATGAGAGGGAATTTCAAAATGGATTCACTACGGCTAAACTGTAAGACACCTCTACTATAAAACAGTTTACGTATCCCCTCAATAATGTTTTCTACAAATAAAGCATCAATCAAAAAGCTGGACAATATACTCGGAGTCCGAGTGTGTTAGTGGATTGGATTTCTTTAGCCGGTCTCCGGAGCTGGTTATTTATACACTGTATAACCTTTTTTATTCTTCTTGTAAGTCATCTTGATTGGCTACTTTTTCGATTAATCTTTCTTCCATTAAAAGTTCATCTACCGGCAATAAGCTTGCCTGTCATATTTTTGTCTCCGGTTTCTTTTGCAATAAAATATTTATTGACGCTTTCTGCAATATGGTTCGGTGTTATTTCACTTTAGCGTACTCAGCGTCAATGGGAGTAAAGAATGTAAACCTGTCGCTGGTGGTCATATCTCTGCTGGTATTGATTCTTCTTTTCCGGCACCTAATTCCCATATAATCTGTCTCGCTATATCCGGTGCTTCCTGACCTAATTGGTGTAACCGGATTCTCCATATTGGGCAAAATATCTCTTTACCTTTAATTATATCTGCATACGTTTGTTCCAATATGGCTAATTCGTTTTCTAATAACCGGAGTCCCTCTTCGGTGACGTTGGATGTCCTGGATACTTAATATCTATCCATCTCTAGCAAATCCTGTTTTGTTAATGATTTTTCTCCAATTTTCATCCTGTTGCATTTTTGCATATATTTAACCAAGTTCTTCAGTATTTGTTGATATTTTTTTTCTATTAATTTTTTGCATCCTACGTCGACTTCAAACCTTCGGAACTCCTTTTTCTCTGACATTATCAAAATAAACGGGAACATTTTCATGTTTTCTAAAGAACTTAAGTATTAACACGGATTCAGACGTATCAGAGCCTACAACCCTACCTTCATAAATCGCAACCGATTTTCCGGTATACTCCTTTTGTAATACAACCATCATAACATTAAAGGCCTTTTCAGTTCATCTAGAGTACCGGTCAATTTTTT
>JBLNAE010000200.1:0-3773 GCA_050259195.1 Ignavibacteriales bacterium | reverse complement strand
AAGCGTTAAGTAAACTTCCACCGCATCTACAGACGACTTTTTTAGTAAATACAGGAAAGGGTTGTCAAGCCTACTGGAAGTTTAAAAATCCTGTAAGGCTTAACGGTTCAAATGATCGTGAGTCTATTGAATCCTTAAATAAGAGGTTAACGATATTCTTAGACGCCGATCATACAAGCGATGTCAGTAGGGTCTTTAGGGTTCCCTACACTCGCAATATGAAGCTCGAGGGTTGGAGCCTAGGAACTGAGATTATACAGTATCACCTTGAGAGACGGTTCAACCTTTCTGACTTTGGCTGGCTTCCTGAGACCGGTGCATACCCGTTTTGGTATGCACCAGAAATTAATATCGAAGACATCCCATCTCACGTACCTGCGAGGTTTTGGGAAGTTCTTGAGACAGATTCAAAATTGAAAGCGACATGGGAAGGAAAGCGGGAGAATTTAAATGATACCTCGGGTTCAGGAATGGATATGGCTCTTGCCGATTTGCTGGTTAAGCATGGCTTTTTAGACGGAGAGATTGCGAGGATTCTTCTTGAGGTACCTTACCCAAAGAGCAATGAGCGAACTGAATCATACTTAAAGCATACAATTAGGAAATCAAGAGGTGCGGCGGGAGTCAGTGACAGCAGACAGAAAATAGAAAGCGCAAATAAAGTCTCTTTGGATAACGTAAAAGAGGTTTTCAAAAGGTGGCTCTTTTTCAAGGATGACAATATGATTGATATCGCTCTGGCGGTGGTTTTATCAAACTACTTTCTCGATGCGGACCCTCTATGGCTTCTTATAGTCTCACCGCCTAGTGGAGCTAAAACCGAGGTTCTCCGTTCTCTGGATGGATGTAAGGACATATATTTTCTATCAAATCTGACCAAGGCGACCTTGATTAGTGGTCAGAAGGGTACAACCGATGTGAGCCTTCTACCGAAGCTTTCAAATCACAGCCTTGTGATGAAGGATTTCACCACAGTTTTGGAAATGAGATCCGATGATAAGGCTGAAATACTCGCACAGCTTAGGGAAATCTACGATGGCAAATATGAGAAGGCTTTTGGAACCGGGAAGGTATTTAACTGGAAAGGTCACGTAGGATTTTTGGCAGGAGTTACCCCGGTTATAGATGACAGCCTTCTTGTAAAGAGCATTCTAGGAGAGAGGTTCATCTTATATCGTGCCGTACACGATGACAGGGAAGCGATGACCAGGCAGGCTTTAAAGAACACGGGTAAGGAAAAAGAGATGAGGAGTGAATTAAATAAAGTCGTGAAGGACTTCCTGAGCCAGTTTCAAAAGGTTGATAACCTTCCCGACTGCCCCGAAGAAATAGAAGAAAAGATGATTTACCTTGCCGACATTACAGCCAGAATAAGAAGCTCGGTTCCAAGGGAGGGAACTGGCAATAAAGATATAAAGTATGTTCCCGATCCAGAATTACCACCGAGACTTGCCAAGCAATTCAAGCTGCTAGCCTGTGGACTGGCTCTTGTAAGAGATAGGGCTCAGGTTACAGAAGATGAGTACTGTGTTCTGAGAAAAATAGCCCTGGATACAGCACCTCGTCACAGGACGATGGTTTTAAAGGCTCTCCTTAATGCTGAGTACTGGCTAAAAACGAGGGAAGTTGCCGACAAAATACGTTATCCATCCACCACAACGAAAATAATCCTCGAGGACCTGTACGTCTTAAAAATTGCAGAACGGAGATTTGTGGACAGTAAGGATGAAAGCGATACATCACAGAAAATATCCTATGAATGGAGTATAAATACCGAGTTTTGGGAAACCGTATCAAAGGTGGGATTTGCTCTGGATGAACTATAAATACATTCACAAGACTGCTTAAACCCTAAAAACCCCCTCAAAGAGGGGAAAAGAAAAATATATATAGGGAGTTTTTTCGGGTTAAGTGTAATTTGCTGCGAATATTAGAGATATAACCGCTTCGAAAGAGCTTAAATAGGGAAAATCGGGACTAATATCCTCAAATGACCGGAGAAAGGTTAAAAGAATAAATACCAATGGATACATAAATATTCTTTCACTCGAATTATGCTTTGTGGGAGGATGATGAAATATTTTTAATGTGTATCTTCTCGATAAACCTGTTGACACGGTTGTGATTGTCATAATGGAAAACCGTTCTTTTGATCATATGCTTGGTCGCCTGAGTTATGATAAGATAAGGAGCGCTAATGTAGTAATAGAACTAATTGGAAGTGAAAGGGATGACGATACTCGTAGCGGTAATAATGGGGTTCTTTTCGGGATTGTTAATTTCTATTGAATTGAGAGTGGTATTTTTTACCAACCTTTATTATCATAGTGCAATAACTAAAATGGTATTTACAATCGTTACATTTGTCGGTGTCTGGGTATTAACGACGTACCTGATTGCTAGGAGAGCTAAAAGCGTTTCAAACGCATTAGGTCGGGGATTTCTCATAGGAGCCGCCGAATGGCTTCTGGTGATTCCAGCAACTTTTATAGCAGGGAGCAAGGCACTTTCCTATTCAGCCTGGAACCAGGGAGGGAATCTTGGTGCTGCGATTATAGGAGGGAGCATTTTTACATTTCTTACGAGTGGATTCGCAATCGCAATGGCTGTACTATGTTTACTCGCTTTTGCAGTATCATATTACTTAGGAAGGGAGATGAGACCAGAGGACAGGGACAATACGAAGAAATGTCCCGAATGCGCAGAAATGATTAAGGCTGACGCAAAGAAATGCCGTTTTTGCGGAGCAATCTTGACGTAGAGGGAGGATGAAGGGATGAGAAAACTCTTGTTTCTCGTTATCTTGGTAGTTGCCATTTCCTTCGTGACTCAAGCCATAGCCAGTTCGGATAAATCAATTGGAGAAAAATGCTATAAGTCTTATCACAAGGAAGGCGGAGACCAAGTGTCAGCTTGTATCTATACCCAATGCCAAGAAAAATACAACAGACAGAATATAAACTTTCAGATTCAATGCCAAGTGGCAGCAAACGAAGAATTTCATGATTTAATCAGTAAGAGTAAGGGGAAGTAGGTCGTAATTAGGAGCGAATCCTACATTGTGTGGACGATTTAGGCTAAGTACAGACCGTGATGACTTACAGAGCCGTTTTGGTTTTATAAACCCCAAGAATGTTCTATTGTCTCCAAGGTACAATATCGCCCCTTCTCAGAATTCACCTACAGTCATAGTCAATCAAGACCAGAGGGAACTAATAATGATGCGCTGGGGGCTGATACCTTCCTGGGCGAAGGATGCGTCAATAGGGTATAAGATGATAAATGCCAGGTCGGAAACCCTCACTCAAAAGAGCAGCTTCAGGAGACCTTTTAAAGAGAGGCGTTGTCTAGTATTGGCAGACGGTTTTTATGAATGGGACAAGCGTGATAAACGAAGTAAGATACCCTACCACTTTGTACTCAAGACCAGGGAACCCTTTGCCTTTGCCGGCCTGTGGGATGAATGGAAGACACCGGATGGTGATGAATTGCTTTCATTTACGATCATAACCACGGAAGCGAACGAGTTGGTGGAGAAGATTCACGATAGGATGCCGGCAATTTTGCGGGAGGAGGACGAATCCCGGTGGCTCGACCCTCATCTGAAAGATACCGATAAGTTATCCGAGCTTCTAAAACCGTTCCCGTCACATCTGATGGAAGCCTACGAGGTATCTACAATAGTGAATTCCCCAAAGAATGAAACACCCGATTGCATTGAGCCTGTAGGAGAGGGCATGGTCTGACAGAAGAGAAGTAGTGAAAGGGAGAAA
>JBLNAE010000199.1:0-3468 GCA_050259195.1 Ignavibacteriales bacterium | reverse complement strand
TGGCATATAAAGCTGAAGCAGGGCATTAAATTTAAGGCTGAATTTATTATCTGTTGTCTTTACAAAGAATCCATCTTTATATCCAGCATCGAAGTTCTTCAAGAACACTTCTGATGGAGGAGGTGCCGCCGGCGCTTTCTTTGTCTCAAGTTCCTGTATCTTCTTTTGAAGTTCTTCTATCTGCTGCTGGTTCTGTCTTTGGATTGCCTCAATCTCTTGCTTGAGTTGCTCTATCTGCGATTCCTGCGGGCTTTGTGCTGTCTGTGTTTGGTTCTGCTGACTATCAGCCCATGAATTTACAGCAAAAAATGGTATTAGAACCATACCCAACACCACTATTACTCCGAGTAAAATTTTACCCATGCCCATCCTCCTTATAAATTTTTTGTTATTAGATTTCACTGTTTGTTTCATCCCCCGTGAAACCTTGCGAGGAAGAATAAAGAGGAAAAATTAATCTAATATGAAAAAAATGTTAAGGTTTGGTTAAGAAAAATCCTCAACCTCTCCCTAACTATCCTCCGTCTTAAAAATTCAGTCCTGGAAGCACCGATGTGTGCTCAATTTGGACCGCCTCCAGCGCCTGCGGATTAAGCCCTAGTGCCGTTAAGATGGTGGGGGCAATCTGTGTGGTCTGAACAGGGGTCTTGATTTCTCCCTGTGCAAAGCTAGGGAGGGTGATCAGTAGTGCCACATTCGTATCGTTATCGCTAAAGCCACCGTGTTCCGCGATTTTAGTGCTGGTGGTCTTCGTGTAAATCACACCCAGATTCGGCTGCACGATTATGTCTGGCACACGGGGATCGTCCTTTGGATCATTGAATTGCAGTTTCAGAGATTCACCAGAATAAATCTCTTGAATGCCCGCCTGAGTCTGATTAGCGCTTAGCGTACTGACTACATCGGTGGTACGGCTCTGGTCGGTCAGCCAGAGCAGGGAGATGTCATCTTGAGTCGCTTGGGCAAGTAAATTGCTCTCTACACCATTCACCAGGTTCGGAATCACGTTCTTGTCAATGATTTTCGATTTGCTGGGGTCTATTGGTGACTGTCCATGCTTGGCGCTTACTATAATCAGCGTCGAGCCGAACAAACCTTGCTTCTGCAACTCCTGCACCATTTTGCCAATGGATTGGTCGGTATGGTTTAATGCGTCCATAAGTCCGGAGCTAGGCGTTCCGCTGCTATCCGTATACCCGTTTCCGGGAAACTTCTGCCCAACACTTACAGCCTGGAAATTCATTCCGAAGATTTTGGGTACCCCGACGTGTCTTGTTCCTGTGTGATCTAACCCGTCAATTTCATTTATGACGGCCTGTACTTTTAAGTCGTCATAAGCCTCGGTTGCGGCCACGCCTATCGTTGTTACGTCACCGTTTGCGGCAATCTCCGGGTTGTACAGGTCGTCAACACCCTTACCTGACGGCCCGTTCACTATGTCATAAGCGGGGTGCTTGTCAGACCAAGCCGTGCGTCCACCAGCAGCCTTGATGACTTCAAAGATCGTATTGACCCGAAGGTAGCTGTGCGGATAAACGGGGTTGCATCTGTTATTGGGATCGAGAGGAAGTTTAGTGGGATCAATCGCGTCAATGTTTTTACCTCCGCCTGCGCCGCCATCAATCGCATTGGAATCCTTGTCAATGGACTCGTCGTACACCACCTCTGTTCCGACCGTAGCGCAATGGGATCCTGGGGGCGAGAGGGTTCGGTCATAGCTGTCATCGTACCATACACCAGTTGATATTGTAGAGCCGCCAGTCACTTGTGCCAGTAGTCCTGGGAATGAGTCGGAAGGATGAGAAGTAGAGGCGTTAGTATAAGTGATGCCGTGCTTTTTAAGTTGGGCCAGTGTAGATTGCGGATTAGCATTCACGAAATTTTGGAGATCAACAGCATGCATGCCATCAATGCTGATTAACAAGACTCGTTTTATACCGTTGCCTTTTTTAGCTCCCATTGCAGCGCCATTGACATCTTGCGCCTGAACTGAAATCGGACTAATCGAGAGCAACACAATCACACCAAATAATACTGCTGAAGTGATCCTAAAAAATGCGTGTTTGAATTTCATTTAACATCCTCCTTTAGTTTTGGTTATGGAGCATAAATAGGGAAAATTAATTTCTTATGAAGAGAATGTTAGAGTTAAGTTAAGCATCCACGTAACAATGCACAAACCGATCTTTCCTCCGGCAGGCCAAAATTTACACTTATACATCCATGCGCCGAAATGTATTTAGTTTGTAGATGGATATGTTGAAATGAGGCAAGGTCAACTCCATTGTATTTTGCATCGGCTGGATTGCAGGCAATGTCGTCCGCTGCCGCGATAATTGGATCGGTTGTCATGCCATTTGAGCGCAGCGCGGTAAAATTAGGGTAGCCACAGGCACCGAAAAAGTTGCTACAAGAACGAGAATCCATTTTTGAACTCTGAATCTCACTTTTTTCCATATCTGGCCTGAGTTCATCTCGGACAAAAATAATTCCATTCCGTTTAGAGTTATTGGCAATATCGTTGATGAAATGCCGTTCTAAAGCGAAGTGGCTATTTCTAAAGGAGTTCATAAACATCAGAATATAAAGAACCGCTTCAAAAAAAATTAGGGTTATAAGCCACCGCATACTCCCTTTTTTTATCACTGTCATATCACACCTAACCCTTGAATAATGCGGCTGCTCCGTTCCTTTTTATAATGTATATAAGTTCCGAAGAATCAGTTTCCTGGGTTAAATAGATAACACCGGGAAGGTTAATTCTATCTTTATCCTCGTTTCCCAATAAGATGACCTTAGTATTAGAGCTTTTCTTATTTATCAAATCTGATAGCTCACCGTAATCCAGATTGAACGCTCTATTATCAATAAACAAAAACTTAACCTCTACTTCAGCAAGGCACTTTGCAGCCTCTCCGCAGCTTGAAGCCTCGGCCACTATTTTTATACCACTTCCATCCTCTAGAATCATACGGACTCCTTCTAAGAAGAGTTTCGAGTCCGAAGCCAGCACTATTTTAATTGGTGTACTAGGCCCCAAAGGTTTTTTACTAATACTTTTAACCCCTGCGCCGTATTTTCTAACGGTTCTTTTATATAACTTTGTATATCTATAGGTGCCCGGCAAGATTCTGAATTAACCCCTAGTCAACCCGCACATGCTCGTTGAAACTCTCAAATATCCTGTCAATACTGTTTTTCATAAGCCCAAGCGTTTCTTTCATAAACTTATAGAAAATATGCCGTTCATCTCACGTGCTTGAGCCGTGAGATGAACGGCATCAATCTCTTCTCTTTTTGAATCTTTTAGTTATCTTTTTGTTAGTTCTTTGACAATTCTATACGGCTGTGTCCTCATAAAAAGCCTAAAGGCACGTAAAAGAATTGTAGGTAGGTTCAGATGGCGAACCCAGCCAATCCTGTCTGGACTTGAGGGCGTTTCAGTTGTAAACACAAAACGCATTAAAA
>JBLNAE010000198.1:0-7624 GCA_050259195.1 Ignavibacteriales bacterium | reverse complement strand
TGTGACAGATGGCTATAAATCATAGTAGTAGATATTTGCGTGTGCCCAAGTAATTCCTTGACGCTAGGTAAATCCACACCATTCATTATCAGGTATGATGCAAAGTTGTGTCTTAGCGTGTGCGGGCTTGCTTTAATTCCAGCTTTCCTGCATGCCTTCTGAAAGCTGTGTCTGATTTCCATTAGCTTGCTACCATCCACATTGCAGAATACATAATCCATCTGGCTGGCTTGTCTGGGTGACACAGCTAAACTTTTGGGATTAACGTAGTTGCCCCTTAGCCAAAACAGGATTTGGTATAATTCTTGTGTCATGGGTATAACCCTATAGTTGCTGGTTTTATTACTTCTTGCTGTGACACATTGCCTGTCAAAGTCTATATCAGCCCACCTTAATCCAAGTAACTCATGCACCCTTAGCCCTGTATTGCGTAGCACAATCAGCATGGGCTTAAGCCACAAACTTGCTGCGTCAATAAGCCTGTCTATTTCATCTTGTGTAAGTAGTTTGGGCGGCTGCTTCGTAAGCTTTACTGGCTTAATCCCCTTAAAGGGATTACTATCCAGGTAGCCCCATGCTATAGCTTTGTTTAACATCTGTGATAACATGGCTAATTCCCTATTGATACTGGCGGGCTTAGCCCCGTCACGGATTAGCTTGGCTTTGTATCCTTCAACTAATAGCCTATCAATCTTGGGTAGCTGTTTGTCACCTGCATAATCTTTGAATTTCTTACAGAAATAAGATTCTAGTCTGAAAGTCTGACTGGCTTTATTGGCTTTAGCATAGTCAAGGTACCTTTCTATAAATTCAACAAGGGTTAGAGGCTTTGGCTGTAACAGATTAAGCCTATTTTGCGTCTGTGCTAATTCCAGTTGCTTCAGTATCTTCTTCGCGTTTGCCTTGTCTACCTTGCCTATCTTTACCCAATGCTTCTTACCTGCCACGCTAAACACAGCGTAGTAACTGCCGTGATTCCGCACTAAACTTGCCATTTCTATTACCCCCTGTTATCTTGAATTTGGAAGGAATAGTTAGGCAATAGTTAGGCAACGGTTGATGCGTGTGTGCTGCTACTCTGTAACTTGTTGAAATGATTACATTCTGTAACCCTCGGCGACACAAGGCCAGTTCCTTATGGGGGAATGGCGAAGTAGGGCAATTGGTAACTTACGTTACGCATTCTTGATAATTTATTCTTCAAATCAGATGACTGTCATTAACTGGTAAGGGGCGTTCTTTTATGGAAAAGAAACGCAAAAAGAGTGGGTCCAAGTCTAGATTTAAAGGCTTCTTTAGAATTAGAAAGAAGACCCCTAAATCTGGAAAGGTCATAGAGTCAAAAAGGGATAAAGAGAAAGAAAAGAGGGTTAAGCATAGAGACTTGATAAAGGAAGTTGAAGAAAATTAGGGCACGTTGCATTTTACTCTTCTCAACCCCTTTGACGTTTAAATCTACTCGCTGAAATGGTGTCGGAAGAGTAACTAAGGTAAGCTCTTAGGAAATCCCAAATTATACTCCTCAAGTTTTCTCCTAAGTGTCAGGCGATTTATACCAAGGAGCCTTGCAGCTTTGGAGCGGTTCCAGCCGCTTGCGGTGAGTGCCTCCTGGAGAAGAATTTCTTCGGCTTCTCTCAGGATTTGACTGTATACATCCCCATTTTTCCCACGCGAGCGAAAGAGGTTTCTTACGGCATTGCGGAGCGGTTCTGTAAACGAGGTGGGCTCTTTTGTTTCTGTAAAGGAAACCGGCTCTCCAAGGTTCAAATCATAAGAGGTGAGAAATGGCGTCTTTGTAAAAACAATCGCCTTTCTTACTGTGTTTTCTAATTCTCTTATATTTCCGAGCCATTCGTATTCCATAAGCTTGTCTAAAAATTTTCTACTTACTCCTTTTATTTCTTTTCCTGCCTGAGTGCTGTAGCGGCGCGTGAAGCATTCGACCAGAAGCGGTATGTCTTCTTTTCTTTCTCTTAATGCGGGCAGGTGGACTCTCACAACGTTAATACGAAAGTAAAGGTCCTCTCTGAACTTCCCCTGACGAACCATATCTTCAAGGTTTTTATTTGTTGCGGCGATTACGCGAATGTCTGTCTTTAATTCCTTGTTATCTCCAATCCTGTTGAATGTGCCGTTTTGGAGCACACGGAGCACCTTTGCCTGGAGAGAAAGCGACATATCCCCGATCTCATCAAGGAAGATTACTCCACCATCCGCTTCTTCAAACTTTCCTATGCGCGATGAATTCGCTCCCGTGAAAGCTCCCTTTTCGTATCCGAATAGTTCCGCCTCAAGCAGTGTCTCAGGAATTGCCGCGCAGTTTATTACGACAAACGGCTTTTCCCACCTTGTGCTCACCTTCCAGATTGATTCTGCAACGAGGTCTTTTCCCGTTCCGCTCTCTCCTGTAATCAATATAGGAACATCAACCCTTCCGGCCTGACCTATGAGCTTGCATACCTCTTGGAGCGCAAGAGAGTTTCCGACTATTGCACAAGTGACGCTGCTGCCTTCTACCTCTCCAGGAAATTTAACCAGGTTCTTTTGGAGTTCAGATTTTATTCCAAGCGCGCGCCCTAGTGATTCAAGGAGCGTAGAACTCTTAAGCGGTCTAAAGACGCAATCAAACGCTCCAAACGTCATTGATTCAATCAAATACCTCGTGCCTCTTTGGGCTGTAATGATGATTACAAATGATTCATTTTTTAACCTGCTGAGTCCGCCGATGCCAAGGCTATCTACATCAAGGAGAACAATATCTGCGCCGCAGGCTTTCTCAACCTCCCCGTAGATGGATAGCTCTACGTTCTGGGGCAGGCTATGCTCTACTTCCTTTACTAATTTTGAATCACTGGTTAATAGAACAACTCGACCTTTCATTTTTCTCTACATTGTAGGACAGGGTTACCCCACCCTCTAACTGTAGCAGAAATATACAGGGTGATTAGGAAATAATCAAGAAATTGCCCTGAAAGTATGCGCAATTAATTGAAAACAGGCGGTTTTCTCTTTGGCATTCTCTTTGCAACAGCTATTAAGCCCTTAGTGAAGATTAGGCGCATGTGTAAAAAAAGGAAAACGGAATATGAATGTTGTTCTTCCAATTGCGATTGCTCTTTCTACACTCCTTGCTCTAAATATCGGAGCCAACAATTCTGCCGCATCAATGGCTACGGCTTATGGAGCCGGGGCGCGATCTAAAAAAGAAGCCGTGATTTTAATTGCTGTGTTTGCGCTCTTGGGGGCTTTTTTGGGGGGCGCGCGCGTGATTAAAACCCTGAGCGGGGGATTAGTTCCGGAATCTGTGCTTTCCTCTCATCTCGAGCTTGTTTTGATAGTTCTTATAATTGCGATATTTTTCATCTCGTGGGCAAATATAATTCGTATTCCGATTGCAACGACTCATGCCATTGTTTGCGCTGTCGCAGGGGTGGGGCTATATTCACACGCTCTAAATGAGAAAAAGTTCTTTGAGATTGTTGGCTGGTGGGTAATTACTCCTTTTGTCGCGTGGTCTTTAAATTACCTTGTTGGGAAGTATCTCTATTTTAGAACACTTAAATTTCTTACAGACCGCTACTCGGAAAATGGTATAAGAAGAATTCTCGGCTTTCTCATCACCGCATCGGGATGCTCCGTTGCCTTTTCTGCTGGTTCTAACCACGCCGCAACATCTATCGGTCCCCTCGTCGGCATGGGTTTTATAAATCCATCTTTTGGGGCGATTCTCGCGGGTCTGGGCATGGGTCTCGGCGCGATACTCTTTGGTGGAAGGGTTTTAGAGACTGTAGGAAAAGAGATTACGGAAATCTGTACGCTGAGGGCGGTCTCTGTTGAAATTATCGGAGCGACCCTTATGCTCCTGGCTTCGGTATTTGGTATACCGGTCTCA
This sequence comes from Ignavibacteriales bacterium, assembly GCA_050259195.1. Lineage (GTDB taxonomy): Bacteria > Desulfobacterota_D > UBA1144 > Nemesobacterales > CSP1-2 > PSLL01. The sequence continues at coordinate 3,732 of JBLNAE010000198.1, read as the reverse complement.
TTATCTGAAATTACCACTGCGGGAATAATAGGGTTTTCATGTGCAAATCAAGGGTTCTCTGCAACGGCTGAAAACAGGCACGTTGCGCGGATTGCATTATTTTGGTTTGTCGTCCCGTTTTTTGCCGTAGGCGCAAGCTATATGTTATCTTCTTTATCTTTCAAATACGGTGTTACAGCAATGCTGGGTTTTTAAGGAGACTTATGAAAATGGAAAACACAATTCTGCCTCACGGTGGAAAACTGGTAAACAGGGTTATTGAAGGTCAAGAAAGAGAAGAATTAGCAAAGAGGTCAAAAGACCTAAAAAAGATTTCAGTTTCTCCAAGGGTTGTGTCGGACTTAGAACTCCTCTCCATTGGTGCGATGAGCCCTAACGAAGGCTTTATGGGGAAAGAGGACTATGAAAGTGTGGTTGAGACGATGAGGTTAAAGAATGGACTGCTCTGGAGCGTTCCAATTACACTTCCCGTATCAAGGGAAGAGGCGGCAAATCTCAAGGAAGGTGAGGACGCGCTGCTTCTCGATGAATTGGGAAACGCTATCGCCATATTACATCTTCAGGAGAAATTCTCTTATGATAAGAAAAAAGAGGCTAAAGAGGTTTATAGAACCACGGATGAAGCCCATCCCGGAGTTAAGGTAGTTTATTCGCAGGGAGATGTGCTTCTTGGCGGCAATATTAGTCTAATAAACCGTCCTCCGAACCCTGAATTTCCGGAATACAGGTTAGAGCCTGCGCAGACGAGAAATCTGTTTAAAGAAAAGGGATGGAAGAGAGTAGTTGCGTTTCAGACGAGAAACCCAATCCACAGGGCGCACGAGTACCTTCAGAAATGCGCTCTTGAGATGGCAGACGGCCTTTTGATTCACCCAATCGTCGGCGAGACAAAGAGCGACGATATTCCGGCTCACGTAAGGATGGAATGCTACAAGGCGCTGATTGAAAATTATTACCCGAAAAATAGAGTTGTGCTTTCGGTGCTTCCTGCCGCAATGAGGTATGCAGGCCCGAGGGAGGCGATTTTTCACGCGCTTATGAGAAAGAACTATGGCTGCACCCATTTCATTGTGGGACGCGACCATGCAGGCGTGGGGAATTATTACGGAACTTATGATGCCCATAAGATTTTTGATGAATTCAAGCCTGAGGAGATAGGAATCACGCCTCTATTTTTCGACCATGCGTTTTATTGTAAAAAGTGCGCCGCGATGGTTACAACAAAAACGTGTCCCCACCCGCAGGAGTTTCACGTTATTTTAAGCGGGACTAAAGTGAGAGAATTGCTTAAGAAGAAACAAGATCTGCCCCTTGAATTTACAAGGCCGGAGGTAGGAAGGATTTTGATGGAGGCTTATGAGAATCTTTAATTTTGCATAATTCTTAGGAATGAATGGACATAATAAACGCAGAAACACAAAAAACTAAGGAGGGTAAGATGGAACTCGAACAGATAAAGAAGTTAAACCGGGAATACGCGGAGAAAAGCCCGCAGGAGATTCTCAGGTGGGCGCTCAATAATCTCCATCCAAAGGTTGCGCTTGCCTCCAGCTTTGGGGCGGAGGACGTTGTTGTGATTGACATGATGGTGAGAATAAACCCGGAGGCGAGAATTTTTACGTTGGATACGGGCAGGCTTAACCAGGAAACTTATGACGTGATGGACGAAATAAAAAACAAGTACGGAATTAATATAGAAGTTATGTTTCCAAATCAGGATGAAGTCGAGCAGATGGTTCGGGTTCATGGAATGAATCTATTTTACAAAAGCATGGAGAATAGAAAGCTCTGCTGCGGAGTAAGAAAGGTCAATCCGTTAAACAGGATATTGGCGACTCTAGACGGATGGATAACCGGACTAAGGAGCGACCAAACCCAGAATCGGGCAGTCGCAAGCAAAATTGAAATTGATGCTCAGCACGGCGGCATAGTGAAGATAAATCCAATTATTGATTGGAGCTGGCAGCAGGTTTTGGATTATGTCAAAAAGAACAACATTCCATATAACAAATTGCATGACAAAGGTTATCCGAGCATCGGATGTGCACCCTGCACGCGTCCAATAAAACCGGGCGAAGACCTAAGGGCGGGCCGCTGGTGGTGGGAAACAGACCCGCAAAAGGAGTGCGGCCTGCATGCAGACCACGGTCACAATGGAACGGCAATCCATACATCAAATTCTCCTTTGATTGCTAGAACTTAGGGGAGTGACCATCCCCTCTGATATTACATCAGGTGTGGGTTTAGTGTCCATATAGGTGTCCATAGTTCCTAAATTCAGACGCTCTATAGCCTGTTTCTTATGCTCCGGGGTAGGGTGGGAATAGCGCTTTGTCATATTTATGTTCTTGTGTCCCATTAGTTCTTGAACGGTTACTAGATCCGCTCCCTTCATCACAAGCCTTGTTGCAAAGGTATGTCTGAGGTCGTGAAACCTACAGTGAGGTATGCCTGCTTTCCTTAATGCATTTTCCCAAGCCTGGTCAATTCTCTTTCTACCTCCAAACACATACTCACTCTTGCTTATTTCTCTCAAGTTCAGCAGGGCTTCTCTTAGTGTAGGGTGTATTGTGATTGTTCTACTTTCGTAGTTCTTGGAATCTCTGACGAGAATAAACCCCTCTTTGAAATTAACATCATCCCACCGGAGATTGAGAATTTCTCCTCTTCTCATTCCGGTTGCAACAGCCATCAGGAGTATAGGCTTTAAATCTTGTGAAGCTGCTTCATATAGCTTTTGGAATTCCTCTTCACTTATTATCCTGAGGTTTGTATTGTTTACTCGAAAATGCTTAATACCTTTATATGGACTTGAGTCAATCATCTTCCAGACCATAGCCATATTGAGCATGTTTCTTAAGGTATCTTAGTTCTCTGTTTACAGTCGAGGGTTTTACCTGTGTCTTCCTTTCTGACTTGTATTTCTCTATGAGCCAGGGCGTGATTTGAGAGAGTGTTTTACCATTAAAATAAACGAGAAGGCTTTTAATAGAATAGAGGTCCCTTTGCCAAGATCTTTTGTTGTCTTTTGAATACTGTAAGTATCTATCGGCTAATTTCTCAAATAGAATAGGTGTTCTGGTCTGAGCTATATCAAACTTGCCCTGGGCAATCTGGCTCTTTCTGATTGATAGGGCCTTCTTTGCATCTTGCCTTGTTACTTTAGGGGGATCCACTCCCGGGATTGTTACTATTTCCCTCTTTCTCTTGCCATCCGGTAGGTAGTAATCTATATACCAACGGTTGTTTTTCTTGAATACTCCCATGATTATTTACCCCCTTTCTTAGGTTTTTGTTCAGGGAGGGAAGGCTCTTTGATCTCGTATCCTTCCCTTTTCATTACTTCATGAATCCATCCACGGATAAGCTCTGCCATAGTAAGGTAATTCTTTTCTGCGTATCTCCTAAGAAACTCACGCTCCTCCGGGTGTAGGTAGATGTGGAGCATATCAGGTCTTAATCTCTTTGGATTCATGGATACATATTATGTCTGAATGGCCGATGTTTGTCAATAACCAGTGCGGACATGAGAGAAGAAGAGAGTGTAATGCAAATTTTATAAAGAGATTAATTAAAATGGGAATGTAGAAGAGAATGGGTTACAATAGTTCTAAGGTGTAAGAAAAAGGGAAGTTATACCGTTTAATAGGGGCGCATAATCTTTCTAATGGACTCTTTTATAGGTACTATTATTCTAATAATGGGTGCCAAACATAAACATCAACTTCTTTG
>JBLNAE010000197.1:0-2705 GCA_050259195.1 Ignavibacteriales bacterium | reverse complement strand
ATAGTGGATGCCTGTTGCCAAGCCTGGAGGGCATTGGCGGGTCAGGTAGAGCGCATTCGATCTTTATGCTCATTCCCGTGGATCACATGTGCCGAAACTTTTTAAAAAGCGTATTACATATCATATTGACCAAGTTTAACCTTTTGCTCTATCTTCTTGAGCATTTCTTTAGCCATAGTCTTGAAGTGCAACCCAAGTCAAAGGTTATTCCGAATCCAGTTCTGTATGGAGGAGAATCTTTGAGCAAATCGGCCCCTTCTTCCTCATTTACCCCCTTTCTTTCTTTAAATGTGATGACGGGAGATTAAACGTCGTGATATAATGAGAATAGAAAAGGTTTATGCATAAGATGGGATTATTCTTGTTTACAGGTAAAACTGATGCCTAGCCACGAAGAGATCAGACAGCAACACATTGTGTTACTTTCGGGGATGATTCCAGAACATTTGGAGCGTCTGAATTGGTCTCGGCAGCAGATCGATACAGAAATGAACGAAGACCCTACAAGGATCTTTCGTGTTAGCAAGGGATTATTAGAAGCAAGGTAAATGCAATTCAGAGATTGTTTATGCGTAAAATGAAACCAATTATTCTGCTTTTCGCCTGAATTTGATAAAGAGGACGAGAATGGAGAAAAAAATAGATTACTCGGTATTACATCAGTTGGACAGTCCTGCTAATCGGTTGATACGAAAAACAATCTGGGGAGACCACGACATTGGACAGCAGTCTTTTATTACTCCTCAGTATCTTGATGAATTAATTCGAAAGATAAGCATAGGTCCTGAGGATTATGTTTTGGATATTGGAAGTGGTGTAGGAGGTCCTGCTATCTATATAGCTCAAAAAACTGGGTGTCGAATAATGGGCATTGATGTTTCAGATGTTGGGGTAGAGTGGGCTAGGAAATTTGCCAGCGACTCCGGCCTTAGCGACCGTGTAACCTTCCATCTTGGCGATGCTATGGAAATGCCGTTTCCTGATAGCAGTTTTGACATAGCAATTAGCATTAATGTGGTGAATGTGTTCAAGGATAAGGAAGAGCTTTTCCGACAGGTTCTTCGTGTTCTAAAACCAGATGGCATATTTGCTTTTCTAAGCGGCGCTATAGAAATGCCTGATAACCCAGAGGTTATTGAATATATATCTCGTGGTTGCCTTCCGCAATATCATGATACAGTAGGTAGCTATAAATCTAAACTTAAGCGGGCAGGATTTCAGATTAGGGAAATAATAGAATACGTAGAAGATTTTAGGATCCAAATCAAGCTTTGGGGTGATGCATATAAAAAGCACTATGATGCTGTAGTGAAAGAACAGGGAAAAGAAAACGCTGATCACCGCGTTAGATATTATGATACGTATCTACGTTTAATTGATGAAGGCCGAGCCGGAAACTATCTTTTTATTTCTCGAAAGCCTTAGCGTTACGTTCCTTATTAAAACATTTGTTGAATAACTCGATAGTTATACTACGGGGATGACAACAGGTTGCCCTTTGGGCAATAAAGAATATAGAATCTGTGGATGAGCCCAGCAAAGAGAACTTCTCATGCGGTATACGATCTTAAATATCATGTTGTATGGATACCAAAGTACAGAAAGACGATTCTGACAGAGGCTATCGTATTGTGCAGGCTAAAATGTAACCGAAAGGGTAATGGTTGTGCAATTTAAAAAAGTAACCGACAAAAAGAGGCAAGATGAGGGCAAAGAGTCATTTTTTGCCCTATCTTAGTTCCACTATCCATTTGTTTTAAAAACCCCCATTAATCTCTATTCATTAAGCAGTCTAAGCTCACCGAACAGGATCAAATTATCTTTTATCTCGATTCCATGACTTTGAGTGGTATCAATCTCTTGAATTATCGTTACAAAACGAAAATCTTCCACAGGGTCGTCATTTGGAAGTTGGACAATTACGGTTGGGCCGTTCCGAAATATAGTCTATTTGAGCCCCCTGATTTTCTCTCCTGATTTTCTCTAAGGTTCAACTTTTTTGTAGAAGGGGTAAGCTAGGGGGAAATGGAAAAGGGGCTGGGGAGCCAAGGGAGAACTCGACCTCGACTATATTCGCTCACTAGCCAGATGAAGAAGGACTCTCTGTTGAGCTATTACCAACGAAAGGTGTCGAGTAATTTATTTATTGTAGAGCGACCTACCTTCTGTCATAAGTAGTCCGAGTAGTCCACGGAAACAATCCAAAATCCCCTAAAAGTGGTACCGACGGACCAAATGGACTACTTGGACTACAAATAGGGCATGATAGTACTCCACGTTATTGCATCCGCAAATAAGCTCTTTCAGTAATTTACGGTTAGAGTTGAATGCGTAAATTAATTACTATTTAACTGCTAATATCTCATCCCAATTGGTTGTATATCTAGGGGATAATGTAGCCCTTTTCATCCTCCATCTCTACTCTAATCCTGATGAACCATATTTAATGGTACTGCTCCCCCACTTTATATTTGTCTTATCTACGGCTTTCATCAATGCTCTATCCTTTACTATAGGTCGTCCTGGGACAAATAGATTAAGCTGAATCCGGTCTTCAGGTATGATGTCCATTAGCACTACAGCAGCCTTCATAAATCTATATCCCTCCCTGTATATCCTTTCCACACAAGCAGTAGCGTATTTGATTAGAAGAGGTGTGTATGCTGTAGGTTCTGGCAAGTGCCTTCCTGCGCTATTTGAATATC
>JBLNAE010000196.1:0-11002 GCA_050259195.1 Ignavibacteriales bacterium | reverse complement strand
GTTCTAGCAGGAGGCATAGCACATGATTTCAATAACATGCTAGCTGCAATGCTTTCCACAATATCTGTGGCAAGGATGGACACGCATAGAGGAACAAATCTCCACAACAATCTTATAGAAGCGGAGCGTATATGCCTTCAGGCAAGAGGACTCACTCAACAGTTGCTTACATTCTCCAAAGGTGGAACGCCTGTTAAGAAGCTCACATCCATTGAGCAGATTATAAGGGAATCGGCCTCTTTTGCCCTCAGGGGTTCTAATGTGAGGTGCGAGTTTAGTATAGAGGATAACCTTTGGGATGCAGAGATAGATCAGGGACAAATAGCACAGGTTATAAGTAACCTTGTAATCAATGCTCAACAATCAATGCCTCAAGGTGGAGTAATTAAGATTAGCGCAAATAACACTGAATTGGGGAGGGGTTTCATACCCGCCCACATTAAAGAAGGAAACTACGTGAAGATAACCATAGAAGATGAGGGTATGGGAATACCAAAGGAATATCTGTCAAAGATATTTGATCCATATTTTACTACAAAGCAGAGGGGAAACGGGCTTGGACTTGCGATAACGTATTCAATAATAAAGAGCCATGATGGATTCATAGATGTAGAATCAGAGCTTGGTAAGGGAAGCAGGTTCCATATCTATGTTCCAGCATCGGCTAAGAGAATATCACAAAGGAAAGCAGAACCACAGAAAAGAACAGAGGCAAGGAGCAGGGCAAGAGTACTCATTATGGATGATGAGGCAATTATAAGGAAATCAGTGGGGAGGGCACTTATGAGGATGGGGTATGAGGTGGAATATGCTAAGGATGGTGAAGAGACAGTAGAGATATACACAAGAGCTAGAGAAGAGAATAAGCCATTTGATTTAGTCATAATGGATTTAACTATTCCGGGCGGAATAGGAGGGCGTGAGGCAATAGCCAAGTTAATGGAAATAGACCCGGATGTCAGGGCAGTAGTATCAAGCGGGTATTCAAACGATCCGGTCATGTCCGAACCTAGAAGATATGGTTTTAGAGGCGTAGTCTCTAAACCCTACAGCATTGAAGAGCTAACTGAGACAATCCACAAAGTGATGAATGGTGAGTAGGCCATACTGCACCAGCCACTCCTTCATAACCTGTTATTTCAAACCCCCTTCCTTCTTCAGTCTCTCGATTGTAATCTCAAAAGCCTTAATTGTCTTTTCTATATCCTCATCCGTGTGAGCGGAGCTAACGAGACCTCCAAGGTGGAAAATATCCACTCCCTCAAGGAGCATGGATAATTGAAAGAGCCGAGCAAGGTTTTTCTCCGCGCCTGTTTTTAGGATCTCCGGAGGGAGCATCGGATTCCTCATATCCCCTCTGCTGAAATTCTCCGGTACCTCCCCTAGGACTATATGGAACACTGAGCTATCCCCATACACGCAGCCCGCAACTCTAAACGCTTTTATGGCTCCGTTCATGGCTTTTCTTATCTCTGCCGCCCTGCTCGCTGCTTCTTTTTGAGGTTTCCCCGTCTGAGCTATTCCCAAACATGCAATCCCCGCAGAGGCAGAAACGGGATTCGCATTAAATGTGCCGTTGTGCTTTACTTTCCTTCTCCGGTCTCTCTCCTCATCTCCGCTAAATTCGATTGGTTCTAATATCTCCATTTTACCCACTACCGCCCCACCCGGAAATCCTCCGGCAAGGATTTTTGCAAGCGTCGTCACATCGGGGATTATTTTGTATAAGCCTTGAGCGCCGCCGGGAGACCACCTGAACCCGGTCACTACCTCGTCGAAGATTAAGATTACATTACGCCTTTTTGTCAGTTCTCTTAGTTTTTCGAGAAATCCATCGGGAATCGGCACCTTAGCCCATGAGCCGCCGGTAGGCTCAATTATCACTCCCGCAATGTCTTTGTCGGTTGCCAGTACATTCTCTAAAAGGGATAAATCGTATGGAAGCACAATTACAGTGTTCAAAACCTCGTCAGGAATCCCGGCGGGTTTTAACTCCCACGGCGGCCTTTCTCCTACGGCAAGGTAATCGTGCCATCCGTGAAAATGCCCTTGAAATTTAATTATCTTGCTTTTGCCCGTGTAGGCTCTCGCAAGTCTTAGAGACAGAAGAGTCGCTTCAGTTCCAGAACTTGTAAACCTCACCCTTTCCGCTGAGGGAATTAAATTTTTTACAATCTCACCCCACTTTATTTCAAGCTCGCTCGAGCCGCCGTAATGGGTTCCTTTCGAAATCACATCTCTTACAGCATTTAGCACCTCTTCTCTCCCATGTCCCAGAAGAAGCGCGCCGTGTCCCATAGCAAAGTCCACATATTCATTTCCATCAACGTCCCATTTCTTTGAACCCTCTGCTTTAGACACGTATATTGGAAAAGGGAGAAGATACCTTATATCGTGTGTTATTCCGCTTGGAAATATATTCCGCGCCTTTTCAAATAGAGCCTTTGATTTAGGTCTCTGTTCTATATATTTTGCCTCAATCATTGCATCTCCCTGATTTCTAACAAAATTAAGTTTACCCCAAAAGAGCAAAAGAATAAGGGATAATTAATAAGGCTCTAGGAATAATTTTATAATCTGAAGCATTTTTTTGTAAATATTACTCCGTTGATTATAAACACGCCACGTATCTGTGTACACAGTGCGTATTGTGCAGACTAAAATGTAACCGAAAGGGTATTGGTTGTGCAATTTAAAAAAGTAACCGAAATAAAGAGGCAAGATAAGGCAAGGAGTCATATTTTACTCTATCTTACTTCTTATTATGGACATGCACTCAAGAAATCAGTATCTAAAACAATTAAGGATTGAATATTTAAGGACCAAATCAAAAAGGGAAAAAGGTAAGCTCTTAGATGAGGCTCAAAAGCGAACGGGTTTAGATAGGAAGTATCTAATCAAGAAATTGAGGGTTCTAAGCAATCTTGATAAGAAGAAAGCCAAGGTAAGGAGAAGAAAGCAAGTCTATGATGGTTATGTTAAAGCAGCTTTAGTTAGATGCTGGGAAATCTTTGACTGTCCATGTGGACAGAGACTAAAACCACTGCTTAGTGAGGAAGTAAAGAGACTAAGGGAATTAGGAGAGTTAATATGCTCTGATGAGGTAGCACAGAAGTTAAAGATGATTAGTGCAAGAACAATTGATGAGAAACTCAGGTATCAAAAAGAGGTAGAAGGGTTAAAAAGAAAATATCATCTAAAGACACATCCCCTTCTTTATCAAAAGATACCGGTTAAGCTCTCTTATGAGCAGGATAGGACCAAGTTGGGTAATGTCCGGATAGATTTAGTGGAGCACTGTGGTCAATCGGCCAGGGGAGAATATATAAATACCTTATCCACTACTGATATAACCTCAGGGTGGTGGGAGGGGGAGGCTGTGATGGGCAGGTCTCAGGAAGCAGTGTTTAGGGGTTTAAAGCGAGTCAGAAGTAGATTTCCTTTTGTTTTTAAAGAGGTTCACTCCGATAACGGGACAGAGTTCATCAACTGGCATCTGTTTAGATGTACCAACAAAGAGAAATTGGGATTTTTCAGGTCAAGACCGAATAAGAAGAATGACAACTGCTTTGTGGAGCAAAAGAATTGGACTCATGTTAAGAAGTTTGTTGGTTATCTCAGATACGACACCGAAGTGGAACTACAGATGCTTAATGACTTATACAGGAATGAACTGAGGCTTTATAAAAACTTCTTTCAACCGGTAATAAAGCTGATTTCCAAGGAGAGAATGGGAGGGAAAGTCCATAGGAAATATGATTACCCTCAAACTCCTTATAGAAGAATAATTGAATCAGACCAGATTGGAGAAATGCCAAAACAAAGACTGATGAAACACTATGTCTCCCTTAATCCTGCACAACTTAAAAGAGCTATAGATGAAAAATTAAATAAACTTTACATGGCTTATAAACACAAAAATAAAACACAAAACATAGACTTGAAAAAGAAATTAAAACCTAATAGGGTTACATTTTTGATTGCAGATCAAGACCCTATTTCGGTTACATAGTTAAATTGCTTGACACGGAATAGCTAAAACCCCTGATTTTACAGTTATTCTACACCAATCCATACAAAGTGGAACTAATACGGTTTCGTTCTCATAAGGCCTTTGTCACAGGTTCGATTCCTGCCGCCGCCATATAATTCTATCCACGTGTGCTAGCACTTCCCGTTTTTCCTCCACCATCAGGTAAGTAATAGTCAATAAACCCGATTACCTTCTTGATATACACCCATGATTACTTACCCCGCTCCTGGATTTCTTCACCTATCTTCTTTTTGTGATGGAGCTACCGGAATAATAATCCATCCCACTATATAGGCGGCAACCATAGGTACTATGCCTGTCGCTGCCCCTACAAATACCATAGCAAGTCTTATCAATGTGGAATCTATAGAGAACATCTCACCCAGTCCGCCACAAATACCGGCTATCATTTGGTCTCTCTGTGAACGATAAAGTTTTTTCATTGATCGTTTCCTTCCTTTTTCAGCTCCCATCCCGAAAGCCGTCGGACGTGCATAACGCTGATGGATTATAAGGAAGTCTATTCTTCTAACGATCTGAATCAAAATAAGAGTTCTTTACCGACCGACGGCCATAAGTAGTAATTGCAATTTGGATAGATTGAGGGGTAGCTTCCCCCTGGTATTTAATTAGTCCATTGTCAAGAAGATACTGGACGACTTCATCTGTAAAAGAATCCTTAAACAAAAGGGACTTACCTATTTCATACTTATTGTAATACCTATTGTATGGATTCTTCTTGTACAACGCGGCAAGAAACACATCAGCCCCTGTAGTATTAGTAAGCATGATAATCCTCCTATCTTTCATCGTTTACATATAAGTTAAATACCTCCTAATTCTAAAATAACTATTATACCGAAAAACTAATTTGCAAATCGCATACCATTAAATTTAATCCACGTAACTCCCTGAAATATCTGAGAATTATACTTAGAGATGATGCTTATCGGAAAAGCATATCTGTCAGAATTTAAGACATCCGACACCCGTTCTAAATACAACAGCCGAAAATAAAGGATATTTCACTGGCATCTTATTTGCACTTATTTCTCTTACGGCGTCGGTAATACACCCATTAGGGAAGTACGTTTTGATGTTCTGTCTCTGCTTTGCCCTGTTTGGGTGTGGCGTAACGAGCCTACTACAAGTAAGCAATTTGGTCTCAGATAATGCCGAGAGGGAGGATAAATAGATGAAGAAGATTCAAGCCTTGACTGTCTTAGTAGCCGTAATATGTCTTGCTGCCCATACCCAAGCCATAGCCCAACCAAATGATGTAGAAGGATGGGGTAAAACTAAATGGGGAATGACCGACAAGGAGATTCAATCAGCATTAGGAGACCAAGTTAAACCTTATACCGAAAAGGGCAAGTTTGAAAAAGCTCACATTGACCTCTGGATACCTAATTTAGAAATCGGGACTGACCAATATGAGGTTCTTTTTGTAATGGATAATGCGACCGATAAACTAATACAGGTTGGTATCACCCCAAACCCAAACTCAGACCCTTGTGTTCTTTTTAAGCCCTTAGAAGAAATGCTCGTGCAAAAGTATGGTTCTCCAACTCATCAGAACAACCAAGTCGGAGATTTTACGACTTATAAACGTATATGGAATTTCCCATCAACCTCTATACAACTCATTTATGCGGATTGTCAAGGATCAAGTCCTTTATTGCAGCTTACCTATCGCTCAAACAAGAAATAAAGGAATCTTTGTGCCCAAATCGAGGCTTTTCCGACCTAGTGTAAGACAACTAGACCGTATTTCAACCACTGCTATCCTCAACGCATTATTCAGGTAAAATTAGATAAATACATGGGCTGAAATAGGTGAAATAATGGAAGTTCAGGCCGTCTGGAAGAGGAATTATCAGGTTGAAGTTAAAGCAAGGCAGTTTAGTGTTCCAATTGACGAAGCCCCTGAGTTTCACGGCGATGATACGGGGATGATGCCGACAGAGCTTTTTCTCTGCTCTTTGGCCTCATGTTTCTGCCTTGCGCTTGTGTTTGTCGCCAGGAAGAAAACGTTTGAAGTTAAAGATATGCGTGTGAATGTGAAAGGTGAAAAAGACCTCAAAAATTTCCTTTTTTCAAGACTCATTGTTGAGATTGATAGTTCTCTTCCATCTCAAACTTTGCAAAGCATTATACCCCTTGCGAGAAAATACTGCTTTGTAAGCAACACGGTTTCGAAATCATGTCCGATAGAATATGTACATAAGAATTCAGAAGGCAAAATTCAGAATACAGAAGAAAGAAAGAATACTTCTGACCCTGACTTCTAACTTCTGAATTATTTAGATGTTGTTCATTGGAGGTTAAACAGTTGCTGAGATACTAAAGAGGTAAACAATTTGACAATAAAATTCAAGATTAAAAAAAATTATTTTCAGGATGCGCTCCGTCTAATGCGCATATCGAAAAGCCTTCGTGAGATGGAAGGAGTAAAAAAAGCCGTCGCTGTGATGGCAACGGAAAAAGCCAAGTTCGCACTCGAAGATGCCGGGCTTATGACTTCAGAGATGAAGGACGCCAAAGGAAGCGATTTGGTAATGGTGGTTGAATCTGAATCTGAAGAAGTGACTAATCAGGCCCTCGCCAGGATGGAAGAATTAATCTCATCAGGCACTTCTCAAACCAAGAAGGAGTCTCCCGACATACTCCACGATGAGATTCAGGTGATAAACATCGGACTTGAAAACTTTAAGGAAGCCCTTGAAGCCCAAGGTGTAAAGGTGGTTCACGTCAACTGGCAGGTTCCCGCGAAGGGCGATATGAAATTGGTAAACATCTTGAAGAAGATGTATTAAACATGAGCATACGTAACCCCCAAAGATTAAAAGAGGTTCTTTCAGACCCCAGGCGGCTTGGGAGGGCTTTTAGCAGGCACACTTATGGAATGATTGCATGGGTGGATTTGTTTGGAGGAAAGTTAAAATCATTTCGTGACCTCGAAACAAAACTCGTTGTCTCTCGAATAATCGCCGATAATGCAAAGCACGCAAAGCTCTTTTGGGATAGGGCTAAAGAGCTGGGGGAAAAACCGGAAACTTACAGGCCTCCGCAGATTGGACAGAAGATTTACGATATTCTTGAGGCATATCAAGACCCATTTGATGATTTTGCCTATGCCTGGGGGTCTCTTATACACTTCTCATCCTTACTCGATATATACCACAGCGTGGCGGATTCGAAGAGCCAGGGGGTAGTTGAAGAGGTTCAAAGAGATGTTATGGAACATTTAAGGCTTCTGGAGAAATATTTTGAGGTAAACGCAAATACAGCTGAGAGAAAAAGACGCGCAGACGAGGTAAAAATGGTAGCCGACAAAATCTACGCCGATAGAGAAGATGAGGAGATAAAATGGTATGCCTCGTAAAGGAATACCCAGCTTTGAGGAGTTGCTGAATCCGCTCCCAATCTATTCTCCAAAGAATTGGTACTATAAATTCTATTCGCTTTTCTTGAGAACAATCTGCATGGTATCGGAGGGAATAAAAACCGGCTGTACATACGGGTTCGATTCGGGAATGATTATGAACTATGTACATCAGAATACTCCTCGCGGTAAATTTTATATTGGAAAGCTCCTGGATGGGGCTTTTCTTAATCAGATTACATGCAAAGCGTTTAGGGCAATTAAAGAAATACAGAAGAATGCAATTAAAAATTACTTAGAAGAGAGGGATGGAAATCCCACGTTTATAGTTGATCTCGCATCGGGAAAAGCCGACTACATATACGACGCCCTTATGGAAACAAAAGCTAATGTAAAGGTCCTGCTTCGAGACATTAGCGAAACTGCACTCAGAGAAAGCAGAGCTATTGCTGAAGGTCTAAACCTGGAGGACAAAGTAAGCTATGATGTTGGAGATGCGCTGGATACAGAGAGCTTAAGAAGGATTCCCAAGCCGAACCTTGTAATCGAAGTCGGTCTCTATGGAATCATCCACGATGATGAGTTGATACGCAGACATTTTTTTGAGCTTCGAGATATACTTAACCCGGAAGCGATTCTTTTCAATGTTCAGACATATAATCCTCAAATAGAGCTAATTGCGAGGGTGCTCAAAAATAGCAAGGGCGAGCGTTGCGTGTGGCATCTTCGTCCCGCAGAGGTTGTAATAAATTGGGCGGAAAGAGCAGGATTCAAAAATCCGAAAGTCACTATGGACCCTTATGGTATATATGCGGTGGTTATGATGAGAAAATAGTAATCAAGATGCAAGGTAAATTATGAATCAATTATCCTGCGTCATGTATTCACGAATCGTGCATAAGGAGATGTTAAATTGAAAAAAGAGAGATTTGTTCTCGGATGGGAAAGCGGTACAGAGGAGTTAACTTTCATAAAAAATGCTCTATCAAACAGGATTAAATCAGTCATGGAAAGCCCGCACGGAATGTGGAATTACATGACATACCGCGATGCGATAAAGATATTGGGATTGGACGTAGAAGAGATTTATAAGGAAGGCAGGGTTGATTTAGACCCGAAAGAATGGGCAGACTTCGGCTGGATGACATGCTATGCGGGTCCACCTAAAAGCGCCGTAGAAGCGATGAGAAAGCAAACAAGGGCATCAAATATTAATCCCTACTCTCCCGACCTCATAAACCCACTGAGAGATGCATGCGCCCGGATAAAGCTTGGACGCGAAAGAAGTAAAGAGTTCGAGGTCATAGGAACGGAGGGCGGACAGGCCGGGATTTCTTACGCGCTTCAGACGTTTATAAATCCCGGGGACGAGGTGATCATTACAGACCCCGGATATTTCCACTTTGAATCCGCAATCCTGATGGCGAGGGGAGTGCCTGTAAGGATTCCCCTTAATTCTAAAAACAGATACCGTTTAAATCCAGACGAAGTAAAAGAGCATATTACGCCGAGAACAAACGTGGTAATCGTCTGCGACCCCCTTAACCCTTTCGGCACCGTGCAGACGAAAGACGAGTTAATTGCTCTCATTGAGATTGCAAGAAGATATGACATTATCATCATTGATGACATTACACACAACACTCATAGGGTTGATCCCCATTCTCTGCACTATCCTATGAGTTCCCTCTGGAGAGAGATAAATACAGACAATGTGGTCTCAGTCTTTAGCGTCTCTCATGGATACGGAATGGCGGGGGTTCGCATCGGCTTCCTTGCAGGACACAGCGAGCTTATGAGGGCATGTTTAATAGCAAAAACCTCTTTGACAAGGCTTAACACTAATCTCATCTCCCAGTACGGAGCGCTGGCGGCTCTAAAGGACGAGGATTACATTAAGAAATCAGAAGAAATAATAAGACACAACTACAGTCATATAAAAGAAACAATCGGCCAAATCAAAGGCGTGTCTATTCCCGTTGAACCTAAATACGGCTTCTCCATGGTTATAGACGTCTCTCATACGGGCACAACAGCACAGGAATTGACTGTGGCTCTTTTTAAACGTCGCGTAGCCGTATATCCCGGAGACGGACTGGGCAATGTTGGCGCAACGGAAAACATTCGGCTTAATATCTCCCGTCCCGACCTCCGGGCCTTTAAATATTTCCGGAAGGTGCTCCCTCCGGCAATCGAGGAGGCAAAGTCCGGAATTTATCGCAAGAGCGTTATAGGGTTCTTTAAAGAAAAGAAGACAGAGCGAGCAGAGAAAATCCTACAGAAGATGAAAGAGATACATTTAGCAGATGAAAGAAATTGACGGCGTTTCTATTGATAGACTTGTCGAGGAATACGACTCGCCCATTTTTATCGTTTCTGCAAAAACGCTTAGAGACAATATTAAAGCATTCAGAGAGGAGTTTTCTAAAAGGTATCCAAAGGTAGAGGTCGCTTATTCGTACAAAACCAACTGCCTCCTCGGCGTGCTCAGCATAATCCACAAATATGGAGCCTGGGCTGATGTGGCTTCAGGTTTTGAATACAACCTGGCAGGAGCGCTTGGTGTGCCTAGAAAATCAATCGTCTTTAATGGTCCGTACAAAAAGAAAGAGGAACTCAGGAAAGCCGCTAAAGAAGGGGCTTTAATAAACGTAGACCATACTGATGAACTTAATATGTTGGAGGAAATCGCTTCCGAGTTCGGGAAAGCACTCGATATAGGAATCAGAATTAACGCGGATGTCGGAATCCGTCAGTTGTCGGATAGGTTTGGTTTTAACCTCGAATCCGGTGAAGCCATTCAAGTTGTAAGAATGTGCTATGAGAAAAAACTTCTTCGGATTACAGGACTTCATGTCCACCTTACAAGTTATATCATTGAACCTGAAGAGGCAGATAATATAACTCTTGCGAGACGAATAAAACTTATCTGGCCCAAGAGCTCCAAAATGTATAGAATAGCAGCAGATAAGGTTGTACGGTTTGCCGAAGAAATCAGAGGGAAGTTTGGAGTAAACATAAAATACGTAGATATGGGCGGCGGTTTTCCAGATGTCGATTCCCTAATCCCTTATGTTGAATCCATAGTTGAACCAATTCTTAACGGATTTAAACGGGAACTGCCGATTCTCATTTTAGAACCGGGAAGGGCAATTGTAAGGGATTCTATGCACCTTATCGCAACCGTTGTCGGCGCAAAAGAATTTCCAAGCCGAGAAAGGGGGATCATAATTGATGCAGGGATTAACCTTCTTCCTACATCGCTCTGGAGATGGCAGGAAATAGAACCAGTATCAAAATCAGAGGGTGGTTTAAAGGAGACTACAGTCTATGGACCGCTTTGTCTCCAGACAGATATAATAGCGAAAACAGAACTTCCGGAGCTTAAATCAGGAGACAGGCTCGTCATAAAACATGTTGGAGCATACAACATTTCTCAATCCAGTTCATTTATATTTCCACGTCCTCCGGTTCTCATCGTAGAGAACAGAGAAGCAAGGGTTCTAAGGAGGACTGAGATGGTCGAAGATGTATTCTTACTTGAGAAGGTATAATGTAGAATGCCCCAATTTATGTGAGCTTGG
>JBLNAE010000195.1:0-3290 GCA_050259195.1 Ignavibacteriales bacterium | reverse complement strand
TGGTAGCGGCCTTGCCATTGTCCCGTTCCTTTACGGCGGTGTGGTCAATGAGCACCACTGGCTTACCGACCGTCAGTTCATTGATGCTGTAGCAGTGGCGATGATAACGCCCGGACCTGTGGTAATCACTGTCGGATTCATCGGCTTCTTGGTGGCAGGGCTCCCCGGAGCTATTATTGCAGCCCTTGGTACTTTCCTGCCTTGTTATCTGTTTACGATTATTCCGACACCATACTTTAAGAGGTACGGTAAGAGGCCAGATATTGCCGCTTTCGTGGATGGTGTGACGGCTGCTGCAATTGGAGCGATTACTGGGGCAGTTATCGTACTTGGTCGACGGTCAATTATTGACATCCCAACCGCCATGATGACTGTGGCAACTTTGGGATTACTCTGGAAAGGCAAGAAGGTTCCGGAACCTCTAATCGTGCTGGGAGCAGGGGTCATCGGATTAGTAGCCAAATTCTTGATACCGTAGTAGTGTGTAGAGTGTGTAAGTAGTTTCGCCTGCTTATATTTCCAGATTATCTACAAATGCAATAAAATGAGTGCAAAAATCTACGTAAATGTTTTTTTCATTGCGATTTCTCTAATCGCACCTCCCACAATTGTTACCGGGGCCCAGGCTCAAGACACTGTGCCTCTTCGGTTGATACAAACAATCCCGCTGCCAAACGTCGGGGGACGCATTGATCACCTGGCTGTAGACATTAAAGGCCAGCGGCTATTTATCGCAGCGCTTGGCAACAATACTCTGGAAGTCCTTGATCTGCGTGCAGCTAAACGTATTCATAGTATTACTGGATTACACGAACCGCAGGGCGTCGTTTACATTCCTGAAGTTAAAAAGATTTTCGTGGCAAATGGGGGTGACGGCAGGTTAGAGATTTTTGATAGCGACTCGTTCAAGCTCATCAATAGTGTAAAGTTTTCCGATGACGCCGATAATATTCGTTATGATGCAGTCACCAAACATATTTATGTCGGCTACGGTGATGGAGCACTCGGCATCATCGACGCAAAGAGTGGTAAGCACATCGGTGACATTAAGCTGGAGGGACATCCTGAGTCATTCCAGATAGAGAACCCAGGGACGAGAGTTTTTGTCAATATCCCAGCAGCCAACCATATAGCGGTGGTTGACCGGGAAAAACGCTACCATTACAACATATCCCTCTGCAAGGAGGACGTGTAATTGGCGTTGCGTACATCAAGGATGGACAGAAGCAAACAGCGCAAGCCGCACGCGAGGTGCTTCTCTGCGCTGGTGCTATCAACTCACCACAGCTACTGATGCTTTCAGGTATCGGTCCGGCAGAACATCTAAGATCGCGGGGCATCAACGTGGTACACGACCTTCCTGGCGTTGGAGGGAACCTACAGGATCATATTGGTTTACCTTTATTATTCAGGTCCAAAAAACCAGTCTCACTCCTTGCCGCGAAATCTATTATCAACCGGCTCCGGTACATTTTCTTTAAAAGGGGAATGCTCACATCGAACTTGATTGAGGCATGCGCCTTCGTCCGTACAAAATCGGGTATAGACGCACCTGACCTACAGTTGCATTTTCTCGCGATACTCTCCATTGATCGCCCAACTGAGCATGGCTTCACCTTTGTTCCGACTCTCCTCCAGCCAAATAGCGTAGGCAATATAGTACTCCGCTCCGGCAATCCACTCGACCCACCACTCATACAGCCTAACTATCTCTCCAACCGGCCGGATGAAGACCTAAACACTCTGATCGAGAGTGTCAAACTAACCCGCCGCATTGTTAGGGCAAAGGCGTTCGAACAGTATGCTGATGGTGAGATGCAGCCGGGTGCCCATGTCCAGAGCAAAGAGGATATTGAGGCTTATATTCGTGATAAAGTCCAAACAATTTATCACCATGTTGGCACATGCAAGATGGGAGTGGACGAAATGGCGGTGGTTGACCCGGAGCTGCGGGTGCGTGGTATCGAGGGCCTGCGCGTGGTTGATGCCTCCATAATGCCGGTCATCGTGCGCGGCAACACAAACGCGCCAACGATTATGATCGCTGAGAAAGCGGCGTATCTGATTAAGGGTGAGTAATTTGATGAATGAACCTAAAATACAATTAATTTCATTGGAGTACCGCCTTTAAGATACGTATGTGCCAATTATGAACCGATTGCATGAAGGAGAGATGAAATTTCTATTACCTAAATTTTCTTTGAGTTTCCATAGCCTATGTCATTACTTACTATTACCTGCAATTAGCTACAATTAGAGAATTCAGCACTGTCAAACCAGAGGGTGCACAACGCTGTTTAATCTTCTTTTCTAATCTCTTATGAGTGGGTAATTCACCATTTGCTTTGGCTTCTTCTACGGCTACTTTGTAGGCTTCATCTTTATCTTCCTTATTCTCTTTACACTTTTATCTCAGAAAGAATAAGCTCTCACCAATAAAAACTTTCTTTCCAAAAAGTCTTGACATTTGAGTTTTGATCCTATAATAGGGAATACAACAGCCTTGTCCCAGCTCAGTAACTTAGTTTAATTTATATCCAAATGAGCGCAGGTGTCAGAATATTCATTGTTGATGATGAAGTTAAGCCGTTTTCATATAAGAAATTTCTGGCAATGGTTCTACACCATGACACCAGCATCCGGCTTCCACAATATGCCGGAAGGCACCTAAAGTATGCCATGGTGTTTGTGGAAAATGAGAATCGAAAGCCAATTGAAATTCTTCGTATAGAATGTGGCTATCTTAACTTGGATAACAAAGGCAGAATTGACTTAAAGAAGTTGGATGAAGGGATGCGAGATGCTATGGAGAGCTTAGCGACATACTCCGAATCTCTTTTAGTTGACGGGGTAGATCAGAAGAATGTAATTAATGCTAAGAGACATTTCATCAAGAGGCGAAATCTAGCTAAGTATCATTGGACTCCCACACGAGATGAGCTCCGCCAAATATATGAACTGATTTTTAAAACGAGCAATCGAGAATAATTTATTGCCCTTAACATCTATAAGAATAAGTGCTATGTGAGGTATTGAATTCCTATAATAATAGTATTACTATATACATAAGTAATACTCAAACGTGAGGTAATTCATTATGGGAGCGGCTACTACTATTACAACTAAAGGGCAAGTCACAATACCTAAAGAAATAAGAGGGGAGCTAGGGCTTCAGCCGGGTGATAAGGTTATTTTTAGGAAAGAAGGAGACAACGTAGTATTGAAACCCGCTAGTACACTCCTTGATTTCAGAGGGTCTGTAAAGGCTGAAAGATACATATCCATGGCAG
>JBLNAE010000194.1:0-5236 GCA_050259195.1 Ignavibacteriales bacterium | reverse complement strand
CTACTTTTACATTATCATCTTTTCTATGCGGCGCTTCTCCTTCGCTGAATGCAATGGTGTTTTTCCGTATTTTGCAGGGCTTATCAGGCGGCGCGCTTCAGCCAATCTCTCAAGCCATTCTTCTTGAGACCTTTCCTCCGGCACAGCAGGGAATGGCTATGGCTCTTTGGGGAATTGGGATTGTAGTGTCTCCTGTTCTCGCCCCGCTTTTAGGCGGCTGGCTTACTGATAATTACAACTGGCGCTGGATCTTTTATATTAATATTCCAGTAGGAATCATAACACTTTTTATGACTAACCTGTTTATCTTCGATCCCCCATATGCCAGACGTCAAAAGACCAGAATAGATGTGTGGGGGATTATTCTTCTCGCTATCGCCGTTGCTTCTCTCCAGATTGTTTTAGACAAGGGCGAAAGAGAAGATTGGTTTAGCTCATATTTAATTACAACACTTGCAATTCTAAGCGTAATTGGATTTATGGCGCTCATTATTCAGGAACTCAGAACAAGCGAACCCGTGGTCGGTTTAAGGGTGTTTAAAGATAGAACTTTTACTTTAGGAACAATTACGATGTTCCTCTTTGGCCTTGGACTCTATGCTATGATTTCGCTTCTTCCGCTTTATGTACAAAACCTCATGGGTTATACTGCTCTAAAGAGCGGCTTGGTTAATTCGTCCCGTGGCGCTGGAGTCTTGATCATGATGCCTTTAGCCGGCTTATTGCTAAAGAAGTTAAGTCCGCGCTGGGTAGTTATGCTGGCTGTTCCATTTCTCATACAGTCCCTAGTAGTGTTTGCCCATTTGAATTTAGAAGCTGGTTTTTCAAATATTATCTGGCCTAATTTTACACAGGGAATAGGGATAGGGCTTGTGTTTGTGCCCCTGACAACAGCAACTATGTCAAACATCTCTCAAGAGAAAATGGGAAACGCCACCGGGGTTTTTAATCTTGCACGCAACATAGGAGGCAGTATAGGAATTGCAGCGACACAAACACTCTTTCTTCGCTTTTCGCAAGCACATCAGAGCTTCCTTGTCTATCATACCAGTTCATATAATCCTGCTTTCCAAAATATGGCTGAAAACATAAAGCACGGTATGATGGCGCAGGGAAGCGACGCATGGACTGCAACTCATCAATCACTGACTGTTATCTACGGTATGATACAACGGCAAGCAGCCATGATGGCCTATATAGATATTTTTTGGCTGGTTGCAGGAGTAATCTTACTCATTCTGCCCTTAGCGTTCCTTATGAAACCAAAAAAGGGAGGAGCGCCAACCCTAGCTCACTAAAGATTAATTACCATATGTTTGTCATGCTTAATCCTTCGTTTTTCGAATATGAGTCAAAATCGAATTACATTTGTGAGAGGTACCCTCTTACCTCAATATGTCAGTATAGGGCAGAGGATATATCAAAGGAGGGGAAAACAGATGCTTTAAAAACGCATCCTTCTTTTTTAATAGATGACCACTTCATTGAAAGTAATCCTTTTAATATCCACCCGGATGAGTTTTTGGAGGAGTTTGGATTGAAAAAAAGTTTTGCATTCTCATTAAAAGAAGACACTGAACACGCAATAGCGTTAATTATAGGAGGTGCAGAGCATATACTCGGTGAAGGATCTCAAAAACATGACCAGGAGACTCTTCGTAAGATTGAGCTCTTAAGAAAAGCAGGCTATGTGATTAAGGAAATTATTGAGAAACTTTGAAAAGGTTAATTAATGAAAGAATCCGTTTTTCTTAAACTGGCCTCCTCTAAAGAGCATGAACATCTATGCCATTTATACTCTAATGATACAGAGAGGTTAGAGATAGGTGCTAACTTCATCATCCACATTATTAAAAATAAAGAAAGATGCCTTTATATCTCCGATACCATTCTTCCTCAAGGATTTATAGAGCGATTAATCGGAAACGGAGTCAATATAGATAAATAAGGCTCGAAGAGAAAAAGATCTTGAAGAAATCATCGCTTTGGGAAGGCGAAGAGAAGAGATTAAGGACCCAGATTCATTCACTCGTTTTTTAAACGAGAAAATAGAAGCAGCCTTAAAAAAGTGGTAGGAGGTTAGTAGTCAGTCAACTTGAAGATGATGGCATCAGTGCCGTTCTATGGTTCGACAAGCTCACCAGGAGCGGCTTGGCTCAAATACCGCTCACACTGAGCCTGTCAAAAAGTGTGTTTGCTTGCCTAAATCCCATCAAATTTAGGTTGACTGACCACTAGTTAGTACAGATAAATTTTCCTCACCAACTACATTGTACTTGGCATTTCATTATGAAAGATTGGCATCGGCTTCCATAATAGAATGGATCAAGAGTATGTTTGATCTATATAATTTTAGTGCAATCATGCATGAAGTGGTGTTAATTCTACCGTTTATTTTTCTGGGTCAATTGTACAGAAGACGATATAGGAGAGAACAACCAACCTAACGGGATATTAAGCCAAATAGTTTTATTAGGGCTATCATTCAAGCAATAAGTTACTTACCACCTAATCGTCATTTTTTAGAAAGTGATGTGGGATGCTCCATATTTTATTTCTAGCCATCCACGATTTTAAGCAGGTAAAACACCTTGACCTGAATCTCTCTCAGGTAAGGCAAGAAATGACAGAAGAGAGGGTCAGGGTGTGAACCGCAAAGCAGAAGGTAGCAGAACGGAGAGAAAGGCTAAGGTGATTCTTGAGAAACAATGGTAAGGTTCTGTATCGTAATGGTAAGGTTCTGTAGGGAAAACAATATTCCAAAGGTAGTAATTGCAACTTTGCAAGAATCTCTCTCATATCTAATCAACTCTGCACGGGAGAGAGTTTCTACTATATATTCAGTTTCAGTTGCATTACACCTTAGATTTTTACCAATTACATACATATCAAACTCTTTGGGCTCCTCATCTTTACACGGACATAGTTTGGAAAGAAACTTAAAAGCTTTTTCCTGAATTCTTTCTACTTCGTCATTTTCATCGTTTCTCTCGAATACTTGATTTACTGACATTTTACCTTTACCTCCATATATAATTTATGCTGTCATATTGATCTTATTCAGATTAAAGCGCAATGTCTGTGCCATTGTGTTGAACTTGTCTAAGACATCCATATTATTTACAAAAAAATTCAAATAAAAAAGCTTTTGATTAAACCATAGATGAATTTTTGACTTGGAGAGAAAATAGGTGACAAAATTTGTCAAAAGTTTTTTATAACTTCATTAGGGCAGCAGGGGTATAGCTGAGGTTGTCAGGTCTCTAGAGGATGTTCACAAACTATTTGGCAAGGATGGTAGAATTGAAATTTGATAATCCTAAAGGCCATATTATTCTCTAAAGGATACTGTAGGGGATATTAAAATGAGAATATATTAGGTAGGTCTTCCTCATTAGTATGTATTATCATGATAAGATACAAAGGGCATTTAAAGAGAAAGAAAAGGGTATTCGCACCTGGGATAAAGATGAAGCCAATCCAGGTTTGGTTGCCCGAAACCTTGCATGACCGGCTAACATATCACGTTGTAAAGAATGACTCATCCATATCCTGTTTTGTAGAAACGGCCATAGAAACCCTGATAGAGAGATTACTGGCTGAGGATAAATTTGACGATATATATTGAACCCAAATAATGCGTCAGAGGACAGCAATGACTAAAATATATCTTCCATTTTCCTTGCATTGATCGGCACTTACGGTTATAAAGCAGGAAGAATCAACGACAACAGGGGGTCACCTAAAAAGTGAAATCTCAATTAGATTATTCTTATTCACAGAAACTGAAATCTCATAAGGATATTAGAGTGGAATTTACAGGGAGAAACCTAACCAAATTCGGTGGGATACAGCTTGTAAGAAATTTCTTAAGACGGTTAAAGGTTGAGGTATAGGAATTATTATATTTCAGGCTAGAGTCAGAGGAGAGGCACCCTTTATTCTTTATGGAAAATGCAAATTGGGGAGAAGATTTTGCTTGACAAGAGCCTCTTCTTTCTGTGAGAATAGCAATAGAAAAGGTTCATGCATAGATTGGGATAAAATTTCCTTTGTTATTTTTCTGATAGGGTATGGAGTCGGCAACATGATGTTAGTCTTTGCAGCAAGGCCATGAAGAAAAACAAGTGTCGAGGGATGAGTAAAGAGTATCAAGGATTTGAGTGTCGGAAAGAATAAGTGGAAAATGGAAGTGTTTTGTCCCCTTGTAGCAAGACCATCAGGGACAATGCCTTTTTGGTGCGGCCCTCTTGGATGTAAATGGGAATCAGGTATGGATCTTAAATTTGGGTTGCAGGGGATGAG
This sequence comes from Ignavibacteriales bacterium, assembly GCA_050259195.1. Lineage (GTDB taxonomy): Bacteria > Desulfobacterota_D > UBA1144 > Nemesobacterales > CSP1-2 > PSLL01. The sequence continues at coordinate 931 of JBLNAE010000194.1, read as the reverse complement.
ATACATTCACTGAGCAGGAGGAAAGTTCCATGTCGGGAAATATCTTCTATCGATTAGACCCACTCTTGATCTGTCTGGTTCTGATGGGCATGTGGGTTGTGGCATTGGAAATTGGTTTTCAGGTAAAAAAGAGGAGGATGAAAGGTGGTTCAGACAGCATCGAAAAGGCAGATATTGCGCTCATTCTTGGCGCAGTACTGACACTGCTGGCACTCTTGCTTGGGTTCACCTATGCGATGGCTATGGGCCGTTTTGAAGCACGAAGACAATTGGTTATCGAAGAGGCCAATGCGATAGGGACCACCTATCTCCGGGCAAAGGCTTTGCCGGAACCCCGGAGTTCTGGGGTCCAGGAATTGCTGCGCCAATATACAGCACTTCGGGTAGAAATAGGCGGCATGGTGGATTACTCGCCGGAGAAAATCCGTGAAGTGGACAACCGAACAAAACAACTGCTTAGTTTGATCTGGTCTCATGCAGCCACTCAGGCTAGGGAGAGCCCCAATCCTATCACCTCGGTATTTCTTCAGAGTCTGAATGAGATGATTGACCTTCACACTAAAAGATTGGCCGCATTTCGAAATCGAGTTCCTTTCCCGATCTATCTGGTGCTTTTTGTTGTATCAACCATTACCCTGTGGCTGGTGGGAATTTATTTCGGGTCCGGGCAGAGGATGCCAATCCCAACAACCATGATCATACTTCTCGTGGCGTCGGTCATATGGTTAATTATGGATCTTGACCAACCTGTGCGGGGAGCAATCAGGGCAAGTCAACAGAGCTTGATTGATCTTCAGCAGGATCTAAGCCAGGAGTCACGAGACGCAACAGAAAAATCTCAGTTCAACTACCCATAGCAGCGAAATAATCCCAGTTCAAGGAAATGGGAATGTATTTCAATCATTGCTACTGTCTTCACGCATTACTTGGG
>JBLNAE010000193.1:0-8438 GCA_050259195.1 Ignavibacteriales bacterium | reverse complement strand
CTTCTGTTTATGTACTGTTGCTTCTAGTGCCTGTGTTGTTTCATTGATTGTTGGTATTGATCTACGCATGATATGCTAAATAATACTATAAATGCACTATTAGTTAACATAATTGATATTAGTTTTAGAAAGGGAGTATTATATTGTACTAATGAACTAATGAAATCAGCTACACAAAAGCCTTGCGTTGACAATTCATTCCGTGATTATTATATTTTGTGTAGACATAAACTCATATGAACACGGCCAAGCTCTCAGAAAGGGGAAAGCAGATTCTTCGTTTGGTTATAGACTATTATATAAAGACGGAAGAGCCGGTGGGATCTTATGCGCTTGTCGAGAGTTATGGTCTGCCCTGGAGTCCTGCTACGGTAAGAGGCACGATGGCTGAACTCATGGATCAGGGGTATCTCGCCCAGCCTCATTTGTCCGCTGGAAGGGTTCCCAGTGAGAAAGGGATCAGGTTTTACGTTGATTTCTTACTCTATCCGCGTCAGCTTTCTCAAGAAAAAAGGGTGTTCATAAGAAAACGCTATGAGCAAACCGAAGGAACCCTTGATGAGATTATACAGGAAACGAGCAGGATGCTATCGGATATTTCTCACTGCACCGGCTTGGCGACCATTCCGAGCGCAAGGTTTATGAAGATTAAATCTGCCGAACTGGTAAAACTCGGGGATAAGAAAGTCCTTGTCATTATCGTGTTTGAAGGGGGAATGACTGAGAAAACGCTTATAAGGATTGATAGGAAAATTCCAAGAGATATGCTCCAGAGGATGAGTCGTTACTTGAGCGAGCTTGCCATCGGAGTTACACTTGATGAGGTAAGGGCTTTCGTAGTTAGCGACCTGAAATTTGAGAAGCGGCTCTATGATGAATTAATTCAGAGCGTTATCAAGTTTAGTAGAAGGATATTTGAACAAAGCGTTCAGTCTAATATCTATATAAAAGGGCAGACTTCTATACTGGAGAATTCCGAGCGGACTTCTCCAGAGCGCCTTAGAGAACTCTTTAGGGCATTTGAGGAAAAAAGCGTTCTTGTGGGCATCTTGGATAAGGCGATGAAAAAGGAGGGCACGGGGGTGTTTGTAGGTTCTGAGAATGGCGTAATGGAGGGCTATAGCCTGGTCGCCGCTCCTTATGGCAGCGAGAGGAAACTTGGAACCCTGGGCGTCTTAGGCCCCATTTGTATGGATTATTCTCGTATAATTCCGCTGGTTGATTATACCGCCAGGGTTGTGAGCAAAATTATTGGTGAAGGGGAACAGTAAAAATGAGTGGTAAGGGTGAGGAAAGAAAAGGGGTTTTTAATTTTGGAAACATTGATAGCGATAATCGAGCGAGAGAAGAAACTACATCTCAGGAAAATCAGTCGTCAGAGTTAAAAGTCCTTCAGGATGAGATTGAATCAAAAACCAAAGAGTATAACGATCTATACAATAAATACCTGATGGTAGTTGCCGATCTTGACAACTATAAAAAGAGGGTGGCAAAAGAAAAGGCCGACATTGCGATTTATGGAAATGAGGAGCTTATAAAGGAGCTTCTTCATGTGCTTGACAACCTAGAGCGGGCGCTTGAACACTCAGAATCCGCTGAAGAGACAGGGCCGATTATTGAGGGAATAAAGCTCGTGTATAAGCAGTTTCTCGGCTCTCTTGACAAGTTCGGGGTAAGGCCTATAAGTGCCACCCGTGGAGAAAGGTTTGATCCAAAACTCCATCAGGCTATAGAACGTGTAGAGTCCGATGAAATAGCGCCGGGCTTGATTATATCCGAGATGTTAAGAGGCTACATGCTAAGAGACAGGCTCTTGAGACCTTCACTTGTGGTAGTATCAAAAGAAAAAGAGGAGCATTCGGTTGGATCTGATATTAATGAAAAGGGTAACTCCGGTTCAGAAGAAGTCCTAGATTTAATGGATGAAGAGTCGGAATAATAATTAGTCGAGGGATAAAATGACGATAGTTGGAATAGACCTTGGCACGACCAACTCGTGCGTGGCGGTGATTGATGGTGGAGAGCCTATAGTAATTCCGAATGAAGAGGGAAGCAGAATAACTCCTTCTGTTGTAGCTTTTACTGAGGACTCCGGCAGATTTGTAGGAGCCGTCGCAAAGAGGCAGGCCGTAGTGAACCCTCTAAATACGATTTACGCCGTAAAAAGGCTCATAGGCAGGCGCTACGATGCGGAAGAGGTGCGAAAGGCAAGGGAACTGGTTTCATACAATATCGTTTCCGGTCCATCCGGGGATGCCTGGGTTGAGGTAAGTGACAATGAATACAGTCCGCAGGAAATCTCGGCGATTATACTTGCAAAGATGAAACGGATTGCCGAAGAGTATCTCGGCTATGAAGTAGAGGAAGCCGTCATAACGGTGCCAGCGTATTTTAACGACCGACAGAGACAAGCGACCAAGGACGCAGGGAGAATAGCCGGATTTAACGTAAGGCGTATAATAAATGAGCCTACAGCGGCCGCGCTTGCCTACGGACTCGATAAAAAGGACAATGCCAAGGTAGCGGTGGTTGACCTTGGCGGTGGAACATTCGACGTAACGATACTTGAGATGGCTAATGGTGTATTTGAGGTTAAATCAACAAGTGGGGATACATTCTTAGGCGGAGAGGATTTCGATCAGAGATTGGTTGAACTTGTAATTGAAGAATTCAGAAAACAGCACGGAATTGATCTAAGACTTGATCGAATGGCACTTCAGAGAATCCGAGAGGCTTCCGAAAAGGCAAAGCACGAACTATCTTCGCTTTTTGAGACAACTATAAATCTTCCATTTATTGCGGTGGATGCGGGTGGGCCAAAGCATCTCAATGTTAAGGTAACAAGGGCAAAATTTGAGCAACTGGTCTCTGATCTGGTTGACAGGCTCGGAGGACCCTGTCAACAGGCTCTTCAGGATGCCAAACTCGAATCATCTGATATAGATGAGGTGCTTCTTGTCGGTGGTATGACCAGAATGCCGAAGGTTCAGGAAAAGATTAAAACTATCTTTGAGAAAGAGTCTCAAAAAAAGATTAATCCGGATGAAGTCGTTGCAATTGGTGCCGCGATTCAAAGCGGGGTCCTCGAAGGCAAGATTAAAGAAGTTCTTCTCTTGGATGTTGTTCCGCTTTCCCTCGGTGTTGAAACGAAGGGCGGTGTATTCACAAAGATAATAGAGAGAAATACTACGATTCCTACCAAGAGGAGCAGGATTTTTACTACGGCTTTTGATAGCCAGAGCTTTGTGAGCGTTCATGTTCTTCAGGGTGAGCGCGAGATGTCAGCGGACAATATCTCTCTTGCGAGATTCGATCTTGTTGGAATTCCTCCTGCTCCAAAAGGAATGCCTCAGATTGAGGTTTCATTTGAGGTTGATTCCGATGGAATCCTCCATGTATTGGCAAAGGACTTGGGTACTGGGAAAGAGCAGACGGTTCGGGTCTTTCCTTCTGGAGGGCTTAGTGAAGAGGATATTCAAAAGATGATAAAAGAAGGGCAGGTATACGCTGAGGAAGATCAAAAGCGAAAAGATGTTGTGGTTGCAAAGAATGAGGCTGAGGGTCTTCTTTATTCAGTTGGTAAAACCCTTGATGCATATGGCAATAAGGTAGATGCGGAGACAAGGCAACGAATCGAGAGAGCGATGGAGAGGATGAAAGAAGTTCTCGATAGAGATGATTACATTGAGATTAAAAATGCATGCAACGAACTTCAGGAAGCCTCTTATAAGTTTGCAGAGTTCATATATGGCCAGGGCCAAAAATCCGCTGCAGCCGAAGAGAGCAGACAGGAATAATCAATTGAGGTTTTGGAGTGGAAATTAATATGGTGAAGAGAGACTATTATGAGGTTCTGGGAATTGGACGCAATGCCACTCAGGAAGAGATGAAAAGGGCGTATAAAAGGCTTGCGTTTGAATATCATCCTGATAGAAATCCGGGGAGTCCTGATGCTGAGGAGAGGTTTAAGGAGATTAACGAAGCCTACCAGGTTCTAAGCAGTCCTGAAAAAAGAGCGCAGTACGATAGCTTCGGCCATATATCAGGCGCGGGATTCTTCTCGGATGCGGATTTCAATTTTAACGATCTCTTTGGAAACCTCTTTGAAGAGGTCTTCAATACTGGAAGAAGACGCCGTCCTGAAAAGGGCAGGGACTTAAAATACGTGCTTCAGCTTACATTTGAAGAGGCGGCTTTTGGCGTAGAGAAAGAAATCGCGGTGCCTAAGAGGGTTTTCTGCCAAGAGTGCGGCGGACGCGGCGCGGCCTCCGGCGGGGAAGTTGTGTGCGTGATGTGTGCTGGGAGAGGGGAGGTCAGATACTCTGAGGGTTTTTTTGCGATAAGCAGAACCTGTTCAAACTGCAACGGCGCGGGAAGGGTGATAAAGAAGCCCTGTCCTAAGTGCAAAGGAGAGGGGGTCCTGAACTCCGAGCAAACGGTTAAGGTAAAGATTCCTGCTGGTATCACTCACGGCGCAAGGTTGAGAATTCGTGGAGAAGGTGATATTGGCTCTCTCGGCGGTCCGAACGGAGACCTCTACGTGGAAATATACGTAAAGGAGCATCCGTTCTTTAAGCGCGAAGGAAAGGACATATTCTGCGAAGTTCCGGTGAGCTTTGTTCAGGCGGCGCTTGGCGCGGAAATAGAGATTCCCACCCTTGATGGGAAAACCACAACTAAAATCCCACCCGGAACTCAGCCCGGACAGATCTTTAAGATTAAGGGCAAGGGCGTGCCAAGCCTTAATGGAAAAGGGAAGGGTGATCTTCACATACAGGTGCAGGTGGAGGTTCCGGTAAAGCTCAGCTCAAGGCAGAGGGAGTTGCTCGAAGAGTTCTCCAAAGCGGGCGAAGGTGACGAAAACCCGACGGTGAAAAATTTCTTCGATAAGTTCCGCGAGTTGTTTGGGTAAACACATCCGAGTAATACCATTCTGTGTTTGATTGTTTAAAGATATTACCTTCCCCGTCGCTCTCAGCTTATGTGCGGTGCTAAAAATTTCCACTTCAAGATACAAACATGGTTGAACTAATGGTACTGCACATTTAAATTGGTCTTTACTGCGGGGCTGGGCTCGTGCCTGTAGCTCCGTTGTTGCCGGGTGGGAGTAGACCAACAGATGCATGATCAATAACGTAAACAGTCCTATGCTCCTGCTTCTTGATGACCTCGCTCGTGCGTATTTCCATCGTCTGAGCCTTTCCATCACTTCCCTTGAATGACATTTCCCATTTTCCGATTGTAGCGATGTAGCCGCTCCCCAATGGTATAGCCTCCTGAGACTTGAGAGTCATCTTCACACCTGGAAAGGCTTTCAGGGTATCAACAATTAGCTTCTCAATCTCTACCTTCCCCTTCGCTTCATCACCTTGTCCAGGCCAAATTACACGGGCATTATCTGCATAAAGGGCAAGCGTCGCCTTTACATCTCCGGCATTCACAGCTCGTGCGAAGGATTCAGATTGTGCCTTTGCATCGGCTGTCGCGTCGGCAAAGGCTGGCGTCACTACAAAGGAAACAATCACAACCCATATCCAAATATTCATTACAGACCTCCTTATTAGCTTGTGCTTTTCGTGTTTGATCACTCCTACAGGGTAGATTATACATTGTGTTCAACCTCAAGGTTTGCCTATTTCTGCCCCTTTCATAAAATCAAACACTTCTTCTGGTTTTTTAGGGATTCCTCCGTGTGCTCCAAGTGAGAGGCAGTTCATTGCGGCGGCGCCAGATGCGAATCTCAGGGTTTGTCTTATCTCCCAACCCTTGAGCCAGCCATAAAGAAACGCCCCGTGAAACACGTCCCCTGCTCCCGTTGTGTCTATGGCTCGAACTGGATAGGCTGGGATTTTTATGAATTCATCATTGTAAATTGTAAGTGAACCTTTAGACCCAAGCGTTACGGTTGTGACCTTAGCTCCAAATTCCTTTAGTTTGTTTATACCCTTGGATGGATTCTCTTCTCCGCTGTATTCTTTCATGAAGCTTTCAGAGGCTATAAACAAATCCACTTTCCCTTTTAGCTCTTCAATTCCATCCTCATAATTCCCCGCATCCATTGATACCAGAACGCCCGATTTCTTCGCTATTTGGGCGGCCTCAACTACGGCTTCAACAAATAGCTCATCAAAGTGAATCGCTCTTGATTGGGCTATTAGTTTCTTTTTTATGTCTCTTGACCTAAGGGGTGTAATACTTCCCCTTGACCAAAAAACCGTTCTCCTGCCGCTTTCCTTTTCGATTGGTATGAAAGAGACTTGCGTTCTTCTCCCTTTTTCTTTTATTAGAAAAGAGGTGCCTATTCCCTCTCTTTGGAGGTCTTGGATTGCCATCCTCCCAAAATAGTCATCCCCGACTTTGCCAATGACAGCGACATTCATTCCAAAGCGGGCAAGAACCAAAAGTGCAGTTGCCGTTGGCCCTCCACTGCGTATGGTAGCCTCTTCTAATTCAACTCTTCCTTCAACATGGGGATAATAGCGAACCCTTCCGAGATAATCCACACATACCTGACCGATCCCAATAATGTCGAGTCGGTTCATGCGTTTTTATTTCCGGGGAGGATGTAATACGGATTGCGGGAAATTATTTGGCCACGAATTAAAACAAAATATAGCCATGAAGACACAAAGACGCTAAGAAAAAGATTTTAATTTTAGGCTCTGTGTCTCGGTGCTTTGTGGCATTGATATTACCTTATTCCACCTGCAATTGCGGGGATAATTGATACAGTGTCGCTTTCTTTAAGCTCCGTTTCTACTCCCTTGAGAAATCTTATGTCTTCATTATTAACGTAGAGATTTATGAATCTCCTTACGTTTCCATGTTCATCGCAGAGCCTCTCTTTTACTCCAGGAAACTGCTTTTCAATCTCTTCGATCAACTCTTTAACGTTCTTGGCATTCACTGTGACTTCATCTTTTTCCCCCACTAGCCTTCTAAGCGGGGTTGGAATTCTTACGGATGGCATTTAATTACCTCCTTTTCCTTGGCTTTTAATTCTATCGTATAGCTCTTCAAACTCCTCGAGCTTTGCCTCAATGATATATGGTTTTGAAACCTTGCCAACAAGAGGCTCCTGAGTCTTGAGTCCGTTTCCTGTAATTGATACCACGATTGATTCATCTCTCGGAATCTTGCCCTGTTTAATGAGCTTTTTTGCTACCGCCACTGTTACTCCACCCGCCGTTTCTGTAAATATTCCCTCAGTTTCTGCAAGGAGCTTCATTCCCTCTACAACCTCTTCGTCCGTAGCGTCTTCGCCCCATCCGCCGCTCTCTTTCATTACATTCATTGCGTAATAACCATCGGCGGGATTGCCTATTGCAAGGGATTTTACAATCGTATTTGCTTTTACAGGTTTAAAGGTTTCCCAACTGTTTTTTACCGCCGTCGTAATTGGAGAGCATCCAGTTGCTTGTGCCCCATAGATTTTTGTCTCTGTTCTATCAACCAAACCCAGCTTCTCAAATTCCTTTATCGCCTTCCAAATTTTCGTTATTAGAGAACCGCTTGCCATAGGTATCACAATATGCCTCGGAATACGCCATCCTAGTTGCTCCATTATCTCAAAACCGAATGTCTTTGAGCCTTCGGCGTAGTAGGGACGGATATTTATATTGACAAAAGCCCAGCCGAACTTTCCTGCAACCTCGCTGCAAAGGCGGTTTACATCGTCGTAACTTCCATTAATCCCTATGAGCTTTGCGCCATATACGGTAGTCCCGATAACCTTTGCTTGTTCTAGATCATGGGGAATAAATATATAGCTCTCAAGTCTTCCTGCCGATGAGAGCGCGGCTACAGCATTTGCCAGGTTTCCGGTGGATGCACAGGCAACGGTCTTATATCCAAATTCTCTTGCCTTTGAAAGAGCCACTGAAACTACCCTGTCTTTAAATGAGAGAGTAGGGTAGCATACCGAGTCATTTTTTACGTAAATTTCTCTAACACCTAATGTCCTTGCCAGGTTATCGGCTCTTATAAGGGGTGTAAATCCTACTTGCTTTCCAATGGTAGGGGGGTTGTCAATTGGCAGAAGCTCGGCATAACGCCAGATATTATGCGGCCTTGATTCGATTACATTTCTTGAGAAAGTATCTTTTATCTCATCATAGTCGTAACTTACCTCTAGGGGGCCAAAGCAGAATTCACAAACATGAATAGGCTCTTTTGGGTACTCGCATCCACACTCCCTGCACCTGAGTCCTTTTACGTAGCTCATCGAATTCCTCTTGTAAGAATTTGTAAAGGAAAAGAATTACCCTTTCTTTATAGGGTTGTCAAGCAATCGCTGTGTTAGAGATTACTATGGCTTTATTAAAGAACCTGTTGAATACCCCGATAGTTCTACTACGGGGATGAAAACAGGTTGCCCTTTGGGCAATAAAGAATATAGAATCTGGGTATGAGCCCAGTAAATAGAACCTCTCATGCGG
>JBLNAE010000192.1:0-4053 GCA_050259195.1 Ignavibacteriales bacterium | reverse complement strand
TCGGAGGGCTTGTATCAGACCCTGACCACTACGATGGCAAGAAGGTAGCGGTCGAAGGAGGAGTAAAGGAGGTACACTATACGACATCAAGCTCTGGCAACCCTTACACGCTCTTTAAATTATACGACGGCGATCGCAATGAGTTAGGGGTTTACTATAAGGGTCACATTCCAATTTCCAAAGGTAGTAGAGTAAGGGTTATAGGAAAATTCAGCAAAGAAAAACGGGTTGCGTTTTTCTTGAGATTTAAGAATATAATAAAAGCAAATCAGGTTGAGAAGATAGAGGATATTAAGGTAGATAATAATGGTGGCAACTTTAATCACGCAGGTTAAAGTGATTCTGAAATCCAGGCGGAGAGATCGGAAATATGGTAATGAAAATTCTTGCCTTCATGATTGTGGGGCTTGCGGGCTGGCAATTTACGACCTTTGTTCTTGGCGACGATGGACAGGTTTCAATTTCAATTAAAGGGGTGGTATCAAACCCCGTTTACTACGACGGCAAAAAGATAACGGTCGAAGGAGAGGTAGAAAGGGTACACTATACAACAAACGATGGCGACCCTTACACTCTATTTAGGCTATCTGACAGCGAACACAATCTCATAGGGGTTTTCTCCGAAGGCCACCTTCCGATCTACAAAGGAATTAAAGTAAGGGTCACGGGAGAATTCAAGAAAGAAGAACAGGCCACCTTCATTCTCAAATTTAAAAATGTAATAGAGGCAGAACGCGTCGAGAAGATATGAGGGAGAAAACGATAATTGCCTTTGTTACATTTGAATTCTTAAAAACCTTCAAATAGATTAAAGAACCTCATACCTCCATAGAAGAGGTTTTGCATCCAAACTTCTCGCTAAACTGGTATAATTTTCTGGTTATGTCCGTTGATACACCCATGATAAAGCAGTATATAAAGATTAAAAAACAGTATCCGGGTACCATACTGTTTTTCCGCCTCGGAGATTTTTATGAGATGTTTTTTGAAGACGCCCAGGTGGCATCAAGAATCCTCGGCATTGCTCTTACCTCAAGAAATAAGTCCGAAAAAGACCCCGTTCCGCTCTGCGGCGTTCCGTACCATAGCGCCGAACCGTATATAGCAAAACTCGTCGAGCAGGGACACAAGGTCGCAATCTGCGAGCAGATTGAAGACCCAAAATTTGCAAAAGGAATAGTCGAGAGAAAGGTTATAAAGATCGTTACTCCGGGGGTCGTTCTCGACTCTGAAAAGCTCGATTCCAAATCAAACAACTTCCTTGCGAGTATTTACTCTAACGGAAAGTCTTACGGGCTTGCATACGCGGATGTATCAACTGGCGAGTTTAAGACGACTTCTTTTTCTACAATGGATGACCTTACAGACGAACTCTCCCACATTGAGCCAAAAGAGGTTCTTCTTCCTGAAGAGCTATACCAAAATGATGCGCTCTTTTCCTTTTTCTCAATGGGCTGGAAGCCCCTTCTAACAAAACTCGATCCCTGGATTTGGGATTTCGATAGAGCAGATGAAACTCTAAAAGAACACCTGGGTTCTCAAACGCTTGAGCCTTTTGGGTTAGATAATCACCCGGAATCTATCATCGCCTGCGGGGTAGTAGTTCATTATCTCAGAGAGACTCAGATAGACGACATGCCCGCGTTGGAAGATCTGTCGTATTACGAAACGGCTGATTATCTTTCAATTGACGAGTCCACAAAGAGAAACCTTGAACTTATCAGAACCATTCGTGGCGAATCAAAAAGCGGATCCCTCCTCTGGGTTCTTGACGAAACTCTCACCGCAATGGGAGGCAGGCTCATCAAGCATTGGATTAATTACCCGCTTATTGACGTGGAAAGAATCATAGAGAGATTGGATGCCGTTGAAGAACTAAAAGACGGACGAAACCTCGGAGAAATCAGAGGCGCATTAAAGGATATAAGCGATATTGAAAGGCTAGTCGGAAGAATCTCAACCACATCCGCCAGACCAAGAGATTTAGGGTCGCTCAGGGATTCGTCTTATTTCATCTCCGACATAAAACAGTCTCTAGCCGAGGTTAGGTCAAATTTACTTGTGAGAATCAGGGAAGAAATTGACGATTTAGGTGATATAAGGGAATTCCTTGATAGATCGCTGGTTGATGAGCCTCCGATTTCATCCCGCGATGGAGGGATAATCAAAGACGGATTCAGCCATGAGCTTGACAGCCTTAGACTCATAAGACGCGAGGGGAAAAAATGGATAGCCGAGCTTGAATCGAAAGAAAAAAAGAGGACGGGAATCAATTCACTTAAAGTCGGATACAACCAGGTGTTCGGCTATTATATTGAAATTACGAAATCAAACCTTCGACTGGCTCCACAGAGCTACATCAGAAAGCAGACCCTTGCAAACGCAGAGAGGTTTATTACGCCTGAACTCAAGGAGTATGAAGAAAAGATTCTCGGAGCCGAAGACAAAATCCTGGAACTCGAAAAGGAACTTTTTGAAGAAATGAGAGAGAAGATTGCAAAGGAATCTGAAAGGATAAGACGAACGGCGTCGCTTGTAGCCGAGCTTGACGCCTTATCCTCTCTCGCCCAGGTTGCCAATAAATACAACTACGCCAAACCTCAAATTGATAACTCAGGAGACATAGAGCTTCTGTCATGCCGACACCCGGTTGTAGAAAGGATGGATTTAGAAGAGAGGTTTGTGCCAAATGACGTGAGACTCGACCGGGATGAAAACCAGCTCCTCATAATTACGGGCCCCAACATGGCCGGAAAGTCAACCCTTATACGACAGGTCGCACTGATAGCCCTTATTGCTCAAATGGGAAGCTTTATTCCCGCAGAAAAGGGAAGGATTGGAATCGTAGATAGGATTTTTACGCGCGTTGGGGCATCCGACAATCTGGGCAGGGGTCAATCAACCTTCATGGTAGAAATGGTAGAGACGGCTTACATACTGAGACACGCTACGCCAAAGAGTCTCGTTGTGCTGGACGAAGTGGGTCGCGGGACGAGCACATTTGACGGGATGAGCATTGCATGGGCGGTGGCTGAATTTTTGCACGATCTCGGATGCAGAACCCTTTTTGCCACGCACTACCATGAGCTTGCGCAGGTTGCCATATCAAAGCGAAGGGTAAAGAACTACAATGTGTTTGTAAAAGAGGACAAAGGAAAGGTCGTGTTTTTAAGAAAACTCATCCCCGGCGCGGCGAGCCACAGCTACGGAATTCAGGTGGCAAGACTCGCAGGGGTCCCAGAAAGGATTCTCAAGACGGCGCGTGAGGTTCTCCTAAAGCTTGAGAAGACCCAGTATAACCTCGGTATTTCAATCCGTGGAGAGCAGATAGGCCTTTTCGAGAAGAAGGAAGAAAAAAAGGGGGACGAGATATTAGAGGAGGTTAAAAAGCTCGACCCCCTTTCCATGACCCCACTTGAGGCGCTTTCGAAGCTTACGGAAATTAAGGGGAAATTAGAGAGTGATTAACAAAAGGCTCCTTGGACAAAGGGGCGAAGAGATCGCCTGCAAGGCCCTTGAAAGAGAGGGATACCGCATTCTTGAGAAAAACTTCAGGTGCAAACAGGGCGAGATTGACATAAACGCCGAGGAAAAGGGCGTGATTTGCTTCATTGAAGTATGCTATTAACAGTAACGCCAAAGTCTTTTGGCGGAAACGGAAAATGGTAAATAACATCAGCGAAATTGCTGCTGCGACTAGGTTGTAAGCTCCCTTCAATATTCGCGTTATTATCTCTAGAATAAACGGTTACTATCCTTGAATCCTTTAAAGGTATTGGTTCTATTTCTTTTCTAAAGGGTATGGTTTCTATAAGTGAAGGACGGCCAGCTTTCCTTCCGTTCATATTTACTCTGACCTCTTTTACAAATGTCCGAATTATCCTCTGTTTGTCTTCAAAGCTAATGAAGCCTTTTTCAAGTTTCTCTCTATACTAATACCAATTCTCTAGGTTGATAGAGCATTGACTGCTTCCATGAAATACGAATATCCAGTTAATGAAGCTATGGCTGAACAAGTATATTGTTTCAATATTTCAGCCACTGTTCCCTTTA
>JBLNAE010000191.1:0-7132 GCA_050259195.1 Ignavibacteriales bacterium | reverse complement strand
GGTTGGCCTTCACTTTTTCGATAAACTCTTCGGGGTTTTCCATTGGTGTCCAAGCTTTTATCAGGGCATTAAGACTGTCTCTGGTCTCTGATTTGCCATAGGGGAATTTATCACGTCTAAATGGTAGATTCTTGGGAATAAAAGCTGTTAAGCCTGCTTCTTTTAAAAGCGTTCTGGCTTCACTTGCACTTCTTGGGTGTAAGCACCAGTCACGCAAGTATCTAATTGCCATTTGGATTTTTGGATTATTAAAGATGGAATCAGGGTTCGCTTTCACATATTCTACGAAATATTCTTGTGGATTGTCCGATAAGCAAAAAAACACTATCATTTTAGAATCGTGGTCTAATGGGGGCTCAAAAAACTTATCACTCTTTTCTAGTTGGCTATTCTTTTCCATGTTCTTCCCTATATAGGTCAGGGTGATTTTGACGGGTCACCTGACCTACTCTTTTAACCCCCAGTGGTTGTGAAATTGGTGGTAGTTGGTAGTAAATTATAACACAAATCAGAACAATCTACACAAATAAGGTGAGTATAATAACATAAGAAAGCCCCTGATTTTACAGGGGCTTTCTTTGTTCTCATTTGTCTGGAATTATTTGTGTTATAGAGTCTATTGAATTGGTCATGCGATAACGGGGAAGCGCCATGATGCTATCAGAAGTACTTGTGTGATGCCGCTCCATGGTGAATGCGGCCACATATCCCGCCTCCCTTGCTTTAGCGATAAGCTCATCGTCATAGATGCCAAATGGCCATGCCACCATATCTACTTTTACACCAAGTTCCTCCTCCAGTTTATCCTTCGACCTCCTTAGCTGCATCTCTACAAACTCCTCGTATTCTGAAGGCCTTAATCTCTTTTTTTCCTTCTTGAAGTTGGGATGCCAATATGTGTGGGACTGAAAATCAAAAAGCCCCGTCTTTTTCATCTCCCTTAGCTGTTCCCATGTCACGGCATAGGGTACATTGGATATCGCTGAAGGATACAAAAAGAGCGTCACCGGAATGCGGTATCTCTTTACGAGGGGAAACATCTCTGTGAAGACCGATTTGTGGCCATCGTCAACCGTGATTACCATCGATCGGGGAGGTGGTGGCGGTTCTTTACCAAGATAGTAATCCACAAGCTTTCTGAGAGGTATAACCGTATAGCCATTATCCCTAAGGTATTTAAGGTGAGATTCAAAAACTGTTGTAGTCACCGTCATACTGTCGGAAGCCACGGATCCGAAGCGATGATAGAGAAGAATAGGCACCCCTAACTCCGAAGAACCCTCCGCTAACGGAAACCATAACGACAGGAGAACGAGTGCAGATAAAGTCAACAGGCTAATTTTCAAGGATAAGTAGGTAAAATGCATTTTAGAAGAAATTTAGTCGAGTTCCACTGCGTAAATTGGTTTATGGACGTGGGATATTTCCAAATTTGGATTGAGTTTAGTTAATTATCTCTTGTTTTCTTCTTCCGGTTCTCTAAATAGTTCTATTCCGGTGATTAGTAAAGCTGTCCAAGGTACTCCTGGTGTTCTTTGATGGCCATTCCACAAATCCTGGTATGATTTTGCGTCCTTGAGATTGTCGAAAGGCTCTCGCCTTACGAATTCTCCATTTTCAAGAATATCTACTCGAAATGGCATTTTCACCCTCCGTATTACTTTATCCTCCATTTGAACACTAATTCAAGAGAAATTTTAGTCTTAGAAATTTTCCACGACTTTAGCTTGAGGGAAATTACCTCCAATTAACTATATTGAACCTTACAATCGCCTTTCTTTCACTTTCTTATCTCTATAAGGGTAGTATCATTAAAGGGCCGTTCTAAATTCCTATAGAGAAATTAAACAGTTCCTTTTTTAATTGTTCTGGACTCTTAAACAAAATCGTATTTATCCCGACTTCTTTTGCACCTTTAATGTTCTCTTCTTTGTCATCTATAAAGATAGCCTCCCTTGGCCGTACACTTAACATATTCAAAGTTATTTCGTAAATCCCTTTTTCAGGTTTTTTTATTCCCACTACGCAGGAAAAAATAGCCGCATCGAAAAACTTATATCCCCTCTCATGAAAGTAGTTTATTGGGGGCACTTCTGTGTTGGATAAAAGACCAATTCTATAGCCGTTTTCTTCTAAAGAGCAAGCCAGGGAGAACACTTCCTTTTTTTCCGAATATACGCTCCTAAATGCATCCCCCCACAACGATTTTATGTTTGGTTTTGGAACTCCAAGTTCCGAACAAGCCCTTTCCCAGAATACATGCTCCGAAATTATTCCCTTCTCAAAATCTGGTCTGAACTTGTGAAAAACCCCGTTAAATTCCTCCTCAGACACGTTCAAATATTTAGAGCAATAAGATATAAGTCCCGGGATAGGATTATCTATTAAGACTCCTCCTCAATCGAAAATAATCGCTTTAATCATGTTTATGTTTCTCCTTTCTCAACAAATGTTTCCACTTTATCAATATACCACTTTCTCAAATCCAGAATTTTTGTTTCTGCCTTAGCTTGTGCACACTTCCAGGTTAGATCCGATAGCTCCTTTATCTGTCCCCTGAGGTCTTTCCATTCTTCCAAGGTCATGCGGGTTTCAGGCAAGTATAAAATTAGATAATATAGTTCTGTATGGAACTCACAGAGAATGCATTAAAAATTTTGAAGGCTCGTTATTTGCTGAAGGATGAAAAAGGCAATGTTATGGAAACACCTAAAGATATGTTCAGGCGTGTTGCCCACAATATAGCTAAGGTCGAAGAACTCTATGATGAAGAGGTTGATTATTGGGAAGAGAGTTTTTTCAATCTGATGACTTCGTTGAAGTTTCTTCCCAACTCTCCCGCCCTTATGAATGCCGGGAAATCCATGGGGCAACTTGCCGCATGTTTTGTCCTTCCCCTGGAAGATTCTATGAAGAGTATATTTGACACGTTAAAGAATGCAGCGTTGATACTCCAGAGCGGTGGCGGAACAGGCTTTTCCTTTTCCAGATTGAGACCAAAGTCCGATATTGTAAGGTCAACCGGCGGAATTGCCAGCGGACCCGTGTCTTTTATGAAGATTTATAATACAGCTACGGAGGTGATAAAGCAGGGAGGGGCAAGGCGTGGAGCAAACATGGGAATTCTGAGAATAAACCATCCCGATATACTGGAATTTATACGGATTAAAAGAAACGAAGGAGAGTTAACGAACTTCAATATCTCTGTTGCCGTGACGGATACATTTATGAAGGCATTAAAAAGAGACGAAGAATACGAACTCATCAATCCCAGGTCAAATGAGATTATAGGAAAACTCAAGGCAAAGGCTGTCTTCGATGAAATTGTTGAGAGTGCATGGGAGACGGGGGACCCTGGATTAATATTCATAGATAGAATTAATAGGGCAAACCCAACACCACAAATAGGACAGATTGAAAGTACAAATCCTTGTGGAGAGCAACCGCTTTTGCCCTATGAGGCGTGTGTACTGGGTTCCATGAATCTATCTAAGTATGTAAAAGACAAGGTTGTAGATTATGATTCCTTGGACAGTGACATCAGAACTGCTGTAAGGTTCTTAGATAATTCTATTGATGTTAATACTTACCCTCTTCTCGAAATTGAAAGGATGCATAAAGGTAACAGGAAAATAGGACTCGGCGTCATGGGTTGGGCTGATATGCTCATACTTCTGGGGATGCCTTACAACCATAAGAAGGCGTTTGAACTTGCAAGAAAGATAATGAAATTTATAAGGGACAGATCAAGGAAAGCATCGGTTGAACTGGCAGAAAAGCGCGGGGTCTTTCTGAATTTCAGAGGTTCAATCTATGACGCACCAGGTATGCCGAGGGTAAGAAACGCAACAACGACTACCATTGCACCTACAGGAACCCTCTCGATAATTGCGGATTGCTCAAGCGGAATTGAACCCCTATTCGCTATTGCCTATAAGAGGCTTGTTCTTGACACAGAACTATATGAGATAAACAAATACTTTCTTGCAATCGCTAAAAAACATGGCTTTTATACAGAAGAAATAATGGATAAGGTTTTAAAGGCAGGGAATCTTAAAGGGATAAAGGAGATACCACTGGATGTTAGAAGGCTTTTCAAGACGGCACTTGAAATCCTTCCCGAAGACCACATTGAGATGCAGGCAGCCTTTCAGGAATATACAGACAATGCAGTGTCAAAGACAGTAAATCTCCCGAACAGAGCCAAAAAGGAGAATGTTGGATCGGCCTTTTTACTGGCATATGAAAAGGGCGTTAAGGGTATAACTATCTTTAGATACGGTGCAAAAAGAGGAACACTAGTCAAATTCGCTGATTCGGGCTGATAATACGAGCCTTTTTCCTTTCATATCTGGAGTATTCCTTATTCTACACTAATAATTCAATCACGAACTGAAAAGAAGCCTTCAGCCTTTATCATTCAGAATTGAGATCCCCGGCATGTCTCCTCCTCCCAAATATTCAAGTGAAGCACCTCCCCCGGTAGAAACATAGTCCACTTCATTTTCTAAAACCTCAGCCTTTCTTAGCGCAGCCACCGTATCTCCACCCCCTACAACGGTGTGCGCTCCCCTCCAGTAGGCAAGGGCAAGCGCCCTCGCTATATCAACAGTTCCGTGGGAGAATTCATCCACTTCAAAAACCCCCATAGGGCCATTCCAAAACACTGTTCCCTCTCCTTTCATTATCTCATGCGTGTACCTTGTTGTTGTACTCTGACCAATATCATATCCCTTAAATCCAGTAGGGATTTCACCGTAAGTTACTTTTGTCTCTTTCTTTTTCCCCATGCTGGGTGCAATCACATAGTCTTCGGGTAGGAAAATTTTCTCTTCACTTTGAATCATAACCTCATTCGCCCAATCCAGGAAATCTTCCTCTATCGTTGAATCCCCAACAGAAATCCCTTTAGAAGCAAGAAACGTATATGCAACAGCTCCGCCTATAAGGACCTTATCGGCTTTACTTATTAAATTTTTAAGGGCGCTTATCTTGTCTTTAATCTTTGCACCGCCTACGATTACGATAAAGGGTCTATCCGGGTTATCTCTCACTTTACCTAAAATCTCTATTTCCTTTTGAACTAAAAATCCAGCTAGTCTGTACTTAAAAAAGGGGGCTATGCCATAGGTTGATGCGTGTTTCCTATGTGAAGTACTAAAAGCATCATTTACATATATATCGGCTAATGATGCCAGTTCCTTGGAAAACTCAATATCATTCGCCTCCTCTTCTTTATGAAATCTCAGATTTTCAAGGAGTAAAACCTCCCCTTCCGCAAGTTGATTGACAATATCTTTGACATTCTTTCCAACACAGTCATCAACAAATTTTAGATCCCTGACTCTAAGTACTTCGGAAAGCCGCTGTGCAATGGGTTTTAAAGACAATTCAGGCACCGCTTTCCCCTTGGGTCTTCCAAGATGGGAAGCGAGTATTACCGTCCCTCCTCTCTTAGCCAGGTACTCGATAGTTGAAATTGACCTTCTGATTCTATAGTCCTCTCTTATCTTCCCTTTTTCTATGGGGACGTTAAAGTCAACCCGAACAAACATCCTTTTTCCCCTATAAAAATCATCTGACAAATCAGAAATTGACATCTTCATTTAAAGACCTCCTGATTCAATTTTCTCTATCTGTCGTACATTGAAACGGCACTTAGTTAATAATATTTGAAATATAACTTTGAAGCTACCATAATCAAGAGGGTGTTAAAAGGAGTTCTAGTTTGGTACCAAGCAATAGGTGGACACGCTTTCAACCATCTGTGTTCCCTGTCAACCCTGTGGCTAAGATAGGTGAAAGGAAATTTTGACAATAGTTGATGCCGTGATATAGTTTTTGTTTGCATTGAGCCGTTAGCTCAGGCTGGTAGAGCATCTGCCTTTTAAGCAGAGGGTCGCAGGTTCGAGTCCTGCACGGCTCATTTAATCTTGAATTTCAGAACACCAACTATGTGATAAGTGTCCGTTTTAAGGGAAGTTGAAGTGCTCAGTCGAACGAAAGGCTGGCAAATTCAAAGTCCACAGCTTAGCGTCCCCGTCGTCTAGGTAGGCCTAGGACACCGCCCTTTCAAGGCGGCAACAGGGGTTCGAATCCCCTCGGGGACGCCATCCTTTTATCTTTTAATTTCAGCCACTTGCGATACATTAGAAGAATGAATAGTAGGTTCACTATCTAAAGAGGTGTCCGAGGAGGTGTCCATGTTCAGTGATTTTAGGTGCTTCCCAAGCTTGGCTATGGCAGCCTTCTTTAGTTCTTCTTTGGTATGGCTATAGCGCTGTAACATCCGAATATCTCTATGTCCCCTAATCTCCCTGACCGTCTCCATATCCTCTTTTAGGCGTGTCACCAAGTTGCTTGCGAACGTATGTCTCAAGCTGTGAAACGTGCATCGGACGCCTGCTTTCCTAGTGGCCGACCAAAACTCCCGGTAAAAAGAGGTAAGCGACCTTTCTTTAAAAGATGGAAACACATATTCACTTTCACCCCTCTTAAGCTTTAAAAATTCTTCTCTCAGTGTATCATCCATCGGGATAGCCCTTGACTCATTGTTCTTGGTTTCTTTAACAAAGATATAGCCAGTGCTAAAATCAACATTTTCCCACTTAAGATTCCGTATCTCCCCTCTCCTCATTCCCGTCAAATAGGCACACAGTAGAATCGGCTTAAATGCAGGTGAAGAAGCCCGATATATTTTTTCAAACTCCTCATCATCAAGAACGTGATAAAAAGCCCTCGGAACTTCCATTAATTTTACTCCTTTCACCGGATTAGAGGTTGTCATATTCCACTGAATGCCCAGGTTAAACATCCTCTTGAGAACTGTAAGCTCACGGTTTATGGTCGCTGGTTTTCTCCCTTGAGTCTTGCGATCCTTCTTATATCTCTCAATATCCCAAGATTTAATCTTTGATAGGAGTTTCCCCCCAAAGAGCCTTAAGAGAACCTTAGCAACCTGTTCATCCCTCCAATAACACCTGTGGTTTGTTTTTGCCCACTCAAGATACCTTTCGATAAGTTTTGCAAACAAAACGGGTTTCTTTGTCTGCTCTAAATTAAACTTCCCTTGAACTATCTCACCTGCCCTTGCCTTAAGTGCTTTCTCAGCTTGTGTTCTTGTAATTTTATC
>JBLNAE010000190.1:0-2507 GCA_050259195.1 Ignavibacteriales bacterium | reverse complement strand
ATGATGCAATCATAGATGTAGAAAATGTCTTTAGGAGGCTGCGCCTTAACCGAGCGTTGCTTCTTCCTGAACCTGCATCGAGTGTTGTCTTTAAAGGCTCAACCGAGATACGAAACTCTATAGTGTATGCCACATTCATCATTATAATTGCCTTTTCCCCTGTGTTTCTTCTCTCAGGGTTTGAGGGAAGAATTTTTACACCGCTCGGGATTGCGTTCATATCGAGTGTTCTTTTCTCGTTGCTCGTGGCTGTAACTATAATCCCTGTGCTTTGTTATTTGCTTCTTACACACAAATACGAGAGAGAATTAGCTAAAGAAGCAACTCTGAGGCAACCGGCAATCGGTTTTGCCAGTCCGGGAAATCCACCAGGCACACCGGGCAATCCTGGTTCAGGCAATAGTGAAGACTTTAGTCACAAATTAGAAAAAGAAAGTGCGTTGGTGCGGTTTCTAAGAAGGAATTATGAACGCATACTCCATCAATCAATAAAGCGCTTCTACCTTGTGATGGGCATTTCTCTTGTTCTGCTTATTGGAGCAATTGCAATGATTCCATTTTTTGGCCGCTCATTCCTGCCCGAGTTTCGTGAAGGTAATTTCATTATTGCTCTAACAACCCTTCCCGGTACGTCACTCAAAGAGTCTATGCGACTCGTTTCAATGATTCAGAAGAATATTACTGATAAATCAAGATATCCGGAGGTTATTTCAATTGCACAAAGAGCGGGACGTGCAGAACTTGATGAGGATGCGCAGCCGCCTAATTTCAGCGAGTTTGATCTGACAATCAAGTACGGAAAGAGACCGGCTGATGAATTGCTCCAGTCAATAAGGGATGGTTTGAGACAAATCCCTGGGGTTGCGGTGAATGTAGGCCAATTCATATCACATAGAATGGATGAAGTGCTTTCAGGTATTCGTGCGCAGGTGGCTATTAAGATTTACGGTCCCGACCTAACGAAATTACGAACTCTCGGAAAACAGGTAAGAGACATAATGGAGACGGTAAAAGGGGTTGAGGATTTACAATTAGAACAGCAGATTGATGTTCCTCAGGTAGTCGTCAAATTTAACCGGGAGAGAGCTGCCCGATATGGACTAAATGTTGGAGGCTTGGCGGATATTACTGAAACGTCCTTAAACGGCACTACGGTCTCAGAGGTACTGGAAGGACAGAGGACTTTTGACCTCTTCATTCGGCTTAATGAAGAATCGAGGAATAACATCGAGGCTGTCAAGAACGCCTTAATTGATACCCCAGCGGGGGCAAAGATTCCTCTTCGTGAGGTCGCCGATATTCGTATTGAAAATCGTCCCTACACGATAGACCGTGAACAGGTTCAGCGCCGTATAGTAGTCCAATTCAATGTTGCCGGTCGTGATCTAAACAGTGTTATTTCGGAGACTAAACAAAAGATCGGATCTCAGGTAAAACTGCCCTCAGACTATTATATCGAATACGGTGGTCAGTTTGAAAGCCAGCAGAGGGCAACACGGGTTCTTACAGTCTTTGGGATTGCGGCAATACTTGGAATCTTTATGATGCTCTATCAGGCCTTTGGAAATGCAAGTGAAGCTGCAATAGTGATGGTCAGTCTTCCTCTTGCACTCATTGGTGGTGTTTATGCTGTTTTTCTCACAGGAAGGGAACTGAGCTTGCCTTCGCTGATTGGTTTTATAACCCTATTTGGAATTGCAGTACGAAATGGGGTTATTCTCATAACCCATTACAGCCAGTTGCGAAAGGGAGAGGGACTCTCTCTGCACAATGCTGTTATCCAAGGCTCACTTGACCGACTAAATCCAATTCTGATGACGGCCTCTGTTGCCGCGCTTGCTCTTATTCCGCTTCTGGTTGGAGAGCCGACAGGTAAGGAAATTGAAAGGCCTTTGGCAATCGTGCTTCTGGGGGGACTCTTTACATCGACCTTTTTGAATCTGGTCGTTATTCCAACTTTATATGGCAAGGTTGAAGCTTGGTTTGAGAATCAAGAACAAATTAAGGGAAAAAGAGCATAACTATTGTAATAGACGGTACCCGGAATCTTTTTTAAATCAGCTACCATATGGTCATGATGGTCTCCATGGCCGTGGTCTTTGTGTTTATCATGTTTCTTGTGCATGGCATGCTCATTAAATTTCTTTCTTGCTATAGAATCTTACTAGAAGCGGTCTCATAAATACTGGTAGAACGCAAAAAAAGCTATGAAAACACAGAGTTACTACCATTTATGAGACTGGTTCTAATAAATGTCGTGGAGTTTCCCCAGGTACGTGGTGCGTCCTGGGGAAACATCTGTTACTTCTTTTGTGTCTCTTCAGCCATCTTCTTGTGTTCCTTTGCCAGAGCCTTATACTCTTCCGCGGCTTTCTGGTAATCCTTGGAGAGATTCGAGCAGTGCTTGGCAGGTCCAGGCATTGGCTTACCCCTATTCTCGTATGAAGCGGCCATGGAGGCATGGGAATGCGCAGATACCTCCGCTTCCTCTGCTTGCTTTTGGTAAT
>JBLNAE010000189.1:0-3640 GCA_050259195.1 Ignavibacteriales bacterium | reverse complement strand
CCCATTGCAACAAATACGATTTCTCTCTCTCCGGTATTGATAACGGAATCTTCTGAGACAGAGAGTCTCTCTCCAAGAGGGATTTTTAATTCCACATTGGCATACATACCCGGCTTTAGTTTTGTATCCTCATTCTTAAACTCAAACCTCACTTTTACTGTTCTGGTTTTCGTCTCTAAGGTTGGATAAACATAGTGGACTTTTCCATGAAAAACCTGATCTGGATAATAAGAAAGGGTAAGAGTTGCTTCTTGTCCTTCTTTAACAAGCGGGAGTTCGTACTCATAGATATCTGCAAGGAGCCACACTGTTGATAGGTCTACAATCTCAAATACGACATCATTTGGCGTAATCATCTTCTCCGGAAAGGCTTCACGTTTTGTAACATAGCCGCTTATAGGTGAGTAGAGAGTAAGATACTTAAGAGGCTTTCCTGTTTTCTCAATTCTTTTTATTTCGCTTTCTGAGATATCCCAAAAAAGAAGCCTTTCACGTGTAGCTTCGAGTAGTGACTTTGCACCTGAAGATATCTCAGGAAATGAGCTTCTCCCGTATGAGTCCTGAGTTCTTAGGGCAAGAAGGTATTCTTGTTGTGTAGAGACGAGATCGGGGCTATAAACTGTAAAGAGTGGTTCCCCGCGCCTTACGTATTTCCCAACATAGTCCACAAAAACATCCTTTATCCATCCACTAAATTTTATATTAACTTTTGCAATCTTCGTCTCATTAGCCTCAATTGTTCCAACCGTTCTAATTTCTCTTATAAGTTTTCTTGTAGTTACCTTGTCAGTTTTTACTCCTATGAGCTGCTGTTTCTCCGGGCTTATCTGAACCCCTGTAAATCCCTTGGGGCTCGGGGAAGTCTCTATTCCTTTATTCTCTTCCATCTTCATTCCCTCATCCTTCGTTTTTTCTTCCCCTCCTTTGTTACCCATGGGGATCCCCTTCGAGGCAGTGGTCGAAATGCTTTTTCCCTGATTGGTTTCCTCCTTTGGCCTGGTTTTTGATTTATATGAAAGGGCAAAAACCAGTACGATAAGAATTAGAACTCCCAGTGCACTGAATTTTATTACATTTCTCAAACCCCATTTTCTCATTTCTTAAACCTCCAAGGTCTTAATGCTTCTTTGTTATTTTCTCCATACGATTAATAGACCTCTTACTCAATTTACTCAATTAAATTTATGTCAATAATTTCTTCGATCCTGGCTAATGCCTTCTGATAATTTGTAAGGTTGGTGTAATAGTCGAGTTGAAAGTTAAAGAGTGTTACGAGATTATCCAGGAGTGTAAGAAAATCTATATTGCCAACCTGGTATCCTGCTATCGCTGACTCAAGTGATGAACTGGACTGCGGAATTATACCCTCTTGAAAAAGACTCATAAGATTCTCCGATGTCTTAGCAATCAGGTATTGCTCCTTTATGTTAGAAAATAAAAATTGGTTTGTACTCGTATAATCTTCCCGCGCTGCTTGAAGCTGTGAAACTGCCTCTTGAACCCCAAACCTTTGCTTCCTCCAAAAGTAAAGCGGTACTTTTACCCCTAGCGTTACCTCCCAAACACCTTGTGTTCCACCCCCGTTCATTCCCATTACACCCGGCGAAGCATCTAAAGCAAAGTCAGGATAATATTCCTTCTTGGCAAGCTTTAAGGCTTCTTCCTGCCTACCAATAAGATTCTCTTTTGATTTAAGAAGGGGGGCTTTTTCTTGAGTAAGCTTAAAAAGCTCTTCTGCACTCAAAGTGAAGGGAGATTTCTCTACAGCCTCTGGCTTTCCAAGTGGGGAATCGGGTGGACGATTCAAAATGCTTCTTATTCTGGCCTCTACAATTCCCTTTCTTTCCTCAAGAAGCTTGAGCTGTTCGATAAATCTTGATACCTCTACTTGAGCCTTTATAACATCTTGTTGTATTCCTTTTCCTACTTTGTACCTGGATTCAGCGATATTTACAAAGTTTTCAAGAAGGTCTTTATTCCTAAGAGTAATTTCTATGGACTTATCAACTAAGAACCAGTCGTAATAGGCTTCTTTAAGATCAGCTATAACCCTTCTTGAGGTAGCCTCATACAATTTTTCCTGAGCCTGGGCTTCCTCTTTAGCGACTTGTTCTCTAAGAGAAAGCTTTCCTGGAAAGGGAAATTCCTGTGAGAATGAAAACGTAACCATGCTATTTGGGTCTTCGGTAAGGGTTATGCGGTCAAAACTCACGTTTCTCCAGCCAACTCCAACCATTGGGTCGGGAAGTGAACCCGCCTGAGATGGACGCTTTGTAGCCGCTTCCCACTCAGCTCTCGCTTTGAGTATTTCGGGATTTTTCTCTCGAGCCTCTTCAACAATGGACTTTAGGGTTGTAGCCTCATCGGCAAAAGCATCAACCCCAATTGAAACTGTGGTAAGTATCAATACTATAATGAGTCTCATCCTTATACCTCCTGTTTACTTTTAATGACTTAAAAAGGATTTATTTGTTGCCCTACCTCTGCTTAGTTAGAGATTATCTTGTCTCTTCCCAGCAGAGGTTAGACTGAGGGTAGGATTATAGTAAAAAGGAGGAATTTGCTAGGAATAACTCAGGCGGTTGGTATTTCTTCTTTATTTCAAGACTTAAGGGAGAATGAGAAAATTTATTAATTCCAAAGACGGGTATGTTAACTGCCACTGAATATAAAATACCCTTTGGGCTAAAATCATATCGGTGAGTAGTATTAGGAAGTGTGGAGTAGCATATACACATTTCGTGCTTTGTTGAATCAGTAATTTTATGGGAATTTGCCATAGGTTTGGTGCCGGAAACTTCGTTCTGATGGTTTGTATGGCAATTCGTTATATTCGGGACAGCATGGGAATGAGTGACATCGTCACAAAGCCCTGTATAGCAGAAAGCCACGCTAAGAATTATGAAAACACTTATGTATTTCATAATGATCCAAGTAGAACTACACCTGCAAATGCAGTCCAGGTTTGTTTATCATAAGAAAGCTCTTTCAACCGAGAGACCCCTTTTTAAGCTCGGTTTTTTTTATCAATAAAATGAGCCGAACTCTTGTTCCTCATAATTAATTCACTCGCTTAAAATACTTGCAATATATGTGCCAGAAAAATTTCCTTTATTTCTCAGATGCTTTGAGCATCGGCCATAACCAGACCTTGTCTGATTTTCTGACATCTTACACATAATGTCCCGCCAGGATGTGCGGATTTTCAAATATGCTCTGTCGAATCTTCAATAGCTTAAAAAATAGGGTTACATGAGCAGTCGCGGAGTTTTTTCCACGGAAAAATCAATATAAAGGGTTGTGAAGGAAGATTCTACCGTCCTTATGAATTCATCAAATCTTCATAGCGTGGACACCCCTAGCTTTAGCTATGGGGAGGAACGCTATCACAGTTGCGACGAATAGGCAGCAACTGGACACCCTTAGCATGAGGCTCACGGTTAACAAAATTTAAGTTTTCTAAGTCCCCTTGTTTCAACAATTGGGACAGAAGCGATGAATAAGAGCTTCTGGATACCTTTAACCGAAGTAGCCATAGCCAATGGCATCCACTTGCTTCTATGGTCGCAACTGTTACAGAAAACTTGGATTTTGCTTCAAAATCCTGTACATTTTTGTAGTGAAGCTTTCCTATAAATAC
>JBLNAE010000188.1:0-5344 GCA_050259195.1 Ignavibacteriales bacterium | reverse complement strand
CGTTCTGTTTGTCCTTAGCCTTGGCTGGGATTTGTTATACCAATGACTTTAATAGTTCTTGCCATACCTTTAGATACTCTTGCCTCCACTCTATAGCCCTCTTTGAGCCCTTTGAGCTGAGCCTTGGTTGCTCGAATCTTACCTTCTTTGCCTGTTTTATCATCTTTTACCGTAACAGTTCCACTTTCAACTGATACCACCTCTCCAACTATAGCATTTCCTGCTTTTGCAGTCCCTACGTTCTTTTTTGCTCCTAATGCCACAGTTGAAAATAACAAAATAAAGACCAGACCTAAAGCAATTAAGTTCCGCATCCTACTCCCCTTCTTGCTAAGATAATTTTATACAGATAATTTCACTGTAATGGTTTGCTTATTACTCTCTTTAATTTGATCAAGAAGATTTCTCTCTGGTAGATAAGTCAATTAGGTCAACTATGACTTTGCGTGGGTCTTTTGATTCAGCATCACACATCTTTTGGAAGTCCTCCCATAGAGAACTCATGTTGTCGGGTATAAATGCGTGGAATTCTACCTCTTTTGGTCTATCTGTGCCTTCTATTCCTCCTGGCTCAAGCTTGCCTTGAGCGTATAATTTAATCAATTCAAGTATAGCAGTGTTGGCATTAACTGTAGCCTGCTTTTGAACCCATGAATTGAATCTTTTAAACAAGTCTCTTGGTAGAGAAATCACAATATCCATAAAACCTCTCCATAGACGGCTCTTATCCAACGAAACTGCTAAGTCGAATCTCAGCACCACTCTATTATACTTAATATGATTGCACTGGGAAAAATCCTATTATCAAAAGACCTATTCTGAGTAATCGTCAATTCCATAACTCTCTTCAACTCTTATCTAAATAATCAAAATGTGGACATATGTCCTTGACAGAAACTCTACATCAATAATAAAGTAGAGCTATAGAAATTGGATTGTTGCCTTACTGGAGGATGGAGTGATGAGGCAACAGAGAGGGGGGATCGGTTGCTTCAACATTTTCTCTTAAAGGTTTTCTCCCTTCAAGCTCTACGGAATTTTATATCCAAACACAAAAATCAAAGAAGAAGAGTTGCAGATCAGAATTCTGAACATATCCCCGGCACTCTTGAGAATCTATGTAGCTCTATTTCACTAAAAATCAACTATAGAGAAAAGAGGGTCCGGCTCTGTATAAGAAGCTCGATCTTTATTTTTGATAAGCAATCTTTAAGCCACATCGAATTAGTAGTGAAGAGGAGCCCTCTATTGTGAAAGACTTCAGATACTAAGGAGGATGGAGATTAAAAAAGTTAAAGCTGATACAAATTCGGTGGCTTGTGATAATAGCCAGGGGAACTCAAAAGGTGCAAGGGACGAAAGCAAGGCTTAAGGGAGCTTGATGGACCAGATTCTAGGATTCAATATAGATCTGTTCCTAGGCTGCTTTTAAAAGCTCCTCTGCGATGTTCATTATCTTTCTGCCCAATGCTCTCCTAAACATGGCTGCTTCATTGTGGAGTTGACTCCTCAGAATAATATCATTGCTAATACTCTCAAGAATGTCGCAACTGGCAATGGCTATCCCTCTTAGATCCTCTTCTGAAATTTCTGAGGTGTCCCGTAATTCCTCTCTTAAGTCACTTAGAAATAGCTCTACGTCTATTTCTACTGCTCCACCTTCTTTTGTTATAGCCTTATAGTACATTTTAAATTCCTCGCTATTTTATCTTTATGACGCTTACTTATTCAGTTCGATTAACAACCAGACTCCGAAGGGCTACTACATAGGATAATTGCAAGCCTTTCTCAATACAACAGGATTGCATTGACGGTTTCCATAGTTATCCACATTATCTTGATTTTAACTATACCCTTGGAAGTACTATACTGAAGATAGCAATAGACCTTAACTAATATTTTTATTCCACTTCTATTAACCTCCCTTTCTTTTAAAAGCTGAGTTGGCTTATGCAGTGAAGAGTTATTATTGCACTGCGTCATAGAAACTCGGTTCCAGTTCCTTACTTCCCTTTAAGTTGGGTGGCTTCGGAAAGAGCTTCAAAAGAAGCTACATAGATCAAATCAGCTCAAGAACTTCTCTAAGGAGATAATCATGATGAGGTTTGTTGCTCTTACCTTGGTGCTCATCTCCTAACACAAAAGAAGTTTCTTCTTGATTTGAATTTAGGTTTATTTTATTCTGTCCATAATAATCTAGGGAAGCAGTATTTTTGCAGTTTAATTATTAGTTCTGCCGCTTCGTGATAAACCAAAGAAGAGACAACTTATATCTAATAAGTGTAGCTCGTTAGGATTGAACATATGGAGACAACAATCAAAACAGACGTAGTCATCATCGGGGCGGGTCCGACGGGACTCAGTTTAGCTTGTCAGTTCGTCAGATATGACATTGATTTTGTCATTCTTGAGAAGAACGAAGGTGTTACGCCATATTCCAAAGCCATCGGCGTTCAAGCCCGCACGCTTGAGATTTTCGAGCAAATCGGTTTAGCGCAAAAGGCAGTCGAGCAAGGCACAATTAGCGGAAAAGGGCGTTTGCTCATAGACGGCGAAGTGCGCGGCGAACTCGATTTTTCCAATATTGGAGAAGGCTTAAGCCCTTTTCCCTTCGTGCTGATGTTGGAGCAAAGCAAGAACGAGCAGCTTCTTTACGAGTATCTACAAAGCCATCAGAAACATGTCCTCTGGAAAACCGAACTCAAAAGTTTTTCGCAAGACGCTGGCGGCGTAGCGGCGCAAGTTAGAACTGCCGACGGCGCATCTCAAGTTATCGAGGCTAAATACCTAGTCGGCTGCGACGGTCCGAAAAGCTTGGTCAGACACACGCTCGGACTCACGTTTGAGGGCAGCACGTTCGAGCGTATTTTTTATGTCGCCGACACGCAGATTGACTGGAATCTGAGCCACGACGCGCTGCACATTTGTTTCTCGAAGGATTCATTCGTTATTTTCTTTCCACTCAAAGGCGAAAAGCATTATCGCATTGTCGGGGTTTTTCCTGAAGAGTTTAACAAAGACGAAGGCGACATTTTGTATGAAGAAATTGAAGCGAGGATCAAGGATGAAGCAAAACTCGACCTCGATATTTACGACGTCGAATGGTTTTCAGCCTACAAAGTCCACACACGCCGCGTCAACAAGTTCTCCGCAGGCAGAGGTTTTCTGGCCGGAGACGCAGCGCACATTCACACGCCTGCCGGAGCACAAGGAATGAACACCGGTATTCAAGACGCTTATAATCTGGCTTGGAAAATGGCCCTGGTTATTCGTGGCAAGATGGACGAAAAACTACTTGAAACCTACAACGAAGAACGGCTCGAAAATGCCAAACATCTTTTGAAAACAACTGATCGGTTTTTTGAGTTCGCCGCCGGCACGGAATGGTTTCTCGCGTTTCTTCGCACGAATGTTTTACCACCCATTGCAAAATATATCCTGAGCTTCGATACGGTTAAAAAATTCTTCTTCTCATTAATTTCGCAAATCGGCATCAATTATCGGCACAGTTCGCTCAGCAAACACGAAGGGGATGAAAATTTTGAAGTCAAAGCCGGAGACCGAATGCCATATTTTCTAGTTGACGGCGAGAGCGTTTATGACAAACTGAATCAACCAAAATTTCATTTGCTTGTTTTTTCGGATGGGAAGAGCAGTTGTCAGGAATTGAAAACGGAACTCGAAAATGAATACGCGGAACTGATTGATGTTAACATCATTGCGCTTTATCCACCTGTGGCAGAAGTCTTTGGCGCGGACAAATCGTTTAGCTTGCTATTAAGACCTGATAATCACATTGGATTCATCACTATGGAAACTTCGCCCCATGAGCTAAGAGCGTATCTTAAAAAGTTCGTCGGACACTCGTAAAATCGATAAAGCAACTATCAGAGCAAGAGGTAAAGGAGCTAACAAAAGGGGAGCGCTCTAAGGATACTAAAACAATAACGCTATCGTTAATATCTCTCGTCTGCAAAATTCCCTTCGAAGCACTTAGAAAAGAGTATTACAATATTAAAAAAGAATATAGTAGTAGTCGAATTTCAAAACTAAGAAACCACTACGATTTAGGATTTCAATACTATTCTGAATTAATACAATTGTTACAATCCTTATTTTAATTCCACCTAAGTTCCATCTTTAATCACGATCCAGGTGACGATTTAACGCATCGAGTCGTCACAATCTAAACCAGACAAATCCGGGCAAACTATTGGTAAAACTCGCAAAAGGAGCTTACCAGCAATGGAACAAAATGGAACCGAGACCCGGACCAAGCTTCTCGACACACACTCACTCGGCCAATACCTTGGAACGAGCGACTGGAGTGTCAGGAACCTAAAACGGAAGGGGAAATTACCATTCGTAAAAATCGGAAGAAGAATATTTTACGACCGAGATGAGATCGACGCCTGGATCAAGCGCAACTCGCAGCCGGAGGTGAAGTAAAATGGGAGAATATAAAGAAAACCCCGGTGCTGAGTCGCAATCGGGCCAAGGCAAAGAAAATATTGCTCAATCATCACAGAAGAGTGATGGTAGTTACGGAAGTTACTAATCCAACGGAAAAAGAAGATTTAGGACACTCCGAAACTTGCGATTGTAGTCAGTGTTTAGGCGGGAGTGTACCCGAATATTTATAATGGAGAGGAAGCATGACTAAGGAAGAGCTTTTAAACCGGACCTTAGAGGATTTAGGCAAAAGATATCTTGTAGGTCTATATGAATATCTTTTTAAATACCGTCCAGACCTCTACAAGGAGTTATTAGACCTAGAGGATAGAATTGACCAGACCTACCTTGACCCTAATGCGTCTATTGATCAGTTGAAAGCGGCTCTCAGGGGTTACTGGATATTTCACATGAAAGCTACAAGGGAATTTCAACAAATTGGACAGTCGAACCTCCATCTTTCTCAAGTAAGGCAGGAGCTAACTGAGGAGAGAATGAGAGCATGAATTGCAAAGCAAAAGGCTCACGTATTGAGAGAAAAGCCAAAGCACAGTTAGAGAGGCAGGGCTTTCAACTGGTTGTTAAATCCGGTGCCAGTTTGGGACTCTTCGACCTGATAGCCGTTGGAGTAGACTTCGACCATGCTTTGTTAGTCCAGGTAAAAGCCAATAGGATGCCGGGCAAAGCTGAGATGGACAGACTTAAGGCCTTCCAAGTGCCCTGCTTTTGCCGGAAGGAGATATGGATATTCAAGGATTATGCAAAAGAACCGACTAGTGGTCAGTCAACCTAAATTTGATGGGATTTAGGCAAGCAAATACACCCTTTGACAGGCTCAGGGTGAACGGTATTTGAGTCAAGCCGTTCGTGGTGAGCTTGTCGAACCATAGAA
>JBLNAE010000187.1:0-11979 GCA_050259195.1 Ignavibacteriales bacterium | reverse complement strand
GTGCTTGATAATCTGCCAGTGCACGCTTTGGTCCACCCCCATGCGCCAGAGCCGCACAACTACCTCTGTTGCGCCATCTATGCCAGAGCTTTTCGATAAAGGACAAACTGACTCCAAAGCGCTCGGCGATCTCTGGTTGTGTCTCTTCATCAGCTTCAAGAACCTCAACTATTCTTTGGCGTAAATCTTGGGAGTATGGTCTCATACCCGAATTGTAATTAAACTATACCGTACATACAATAGAAATCCGCTCTATTATTGCGATAGTCATTATCATCCCAATGTTCGCTTTTCACCTTAGCTTTACGCTCAATGGCTAAATATTCCTCTTTGGTTATTTTCAGTCGAGACGACATAAGTCAAAGTTCCTTGCTGCATTCTGTCATAGAATGATATTACCAATGCACAAAAGAGTATGCAGGGTTAGCCGCCTTCTATGATTGTTTTAACGGTTGGGATGACTGGGCGGTGCACGAAACACTCAAAGAACGTCAGGAAACCTGCTTGCGCGGCTCCGGTCAATCCCCTTTTTAGTCGGCTGGCCAGAACTCGCCTCCGCATCTGCATTTGTAGGTCTTACACACTCCTTCATTTGTTATGATCAGTTGATTGAGAGTTCCGATAAACGACCCGCATTGGCCACATCTCCACGGATCATTATGTTGATCTCTGTTTCGCTTTCTGAGTATTTGTTGCTTTTCAATGTCAGACAACTGGCGATTACTTGTTCCCACTCTGATATAGGCACATCTATCGTATTCGTGATAGGCAACACTTCGTTCTCTCTGAGCCTTAAGCAAGATGAGATAATTGCCCTCGCAGTTGAGAACTTCGATACTCGGAACTATAGTCGGATGAAACTTTTGCTGGATCCTTTGAGCGAGTTTCCTTTGAGCCGAATCTAAATTGCCCGGCTCAATTCCTGTGGCTACACCATGAGGCGCTACACCAAATAGAACCAACCCTGTTGCAGCATCGCAATTAATCATTTCACAGAGAGCTTCAAAGGCTTCTTTTTGTAGGCTCAATGATTTCTTGAACTCAATGCTCTGTGTTTCGGCAAGTCTGAGTATATCTTGTTTTGTGATCTGTTTATACATTACACTCTCATAATACTCAGGCATTTCCAGGAGTGGAAGCCGCTCAACTTATGATTGTACGGAATTGTTTCCGCATAGTCACCCTACATTGGGTGTTATGCAGAAACCATTATAATGCCTGCTATTGCTGTCAGTATACGATAAATGTTCCTTATAAATCAACTACTGGGACTGTTTTCAATAAATAAGAAAAAAGCGAACAAAGGTAGGGGTACGGTGCGCTATACCCCTACTTAACGGAGGAGAGATTTATGTAGGGGCAATCCTTGTGACTGCCCTTTGTTTTGGTTCATTACGCTTATTAGGGCGAATCTTGTATTCGCCCCCTACGACCAAAGATTAATTCCCTCATTTGGAGACTATTAGAGGTATCTTTTATTGAGTGGGGGGAATCTTTGTTGTGATTAGCCTATTTCTGTGATTAAATAATAGGGAATTTTGACAATATGAGATTAATCCAGCTAAGCCAATACAAATCAAGAGAAATTATAATAACCATATCCTTTCTTCTTTTAGCCCTATCCTGCTCATACGCTCATGCTGAGGGCCAGGATATTTGGCAGGTTCGAGATGTTACACTCACGAACGGTCTTCGAGTCCTTCTTCTTGAGGACCATAGAACTCCAACGGTCACATTACAGGTCTGGTACAGGGTTGGTTCAAGGAATGAGCATCTTGGGATGACGGGGATTTCCCACATGCTTGAGCACATGATGTTTAGAGGGGCTAAAAAATACGGTCCCGGTGCATTCTCCGAAATGGTAGAAAAAAACGGGGGCAACGATAATGCCTTTACTACGGAGGATTACACGGTGTATTTTGAGAACATAGCCTCCCAAAAGGTTGATATACTTCTTGACCTTGAGTCCGATCGCATGGCTGATATGCTTTTAGACCCCAAGCTCTTTCTCTTAGAGAAGAATGTAGTTATTGAGGAAAGGCGTCTCCGTACGGAAGATAACCCTGTCTCCGACCTTTTAGAGCAGGTAGATGCAGCGGCATTTAAAGCCCATCCCTATCACTCTCCTATTATAGGCTGGATGTCGGACATAGAGCAACTTACACGGGATGACGTCTATAATTACTACAAGACGTACTATGCCCCGAATAATGCGGTTCTTGTGATGGTCGGAGACTTTAAATCCGAAGAGCTACTTACCAAAATAGAAAGGAGTTTTGGGCCGATAAAATCTAATGTGTCCCCACCTAAAGTGAGGAGCATAGAGCCTTCACAAAGAGGGGAGAGACGTGTGATGCTCAGGAGAACGGCGGAGCTTCCCTTCGTTGCAGTAGCGTATCATACTCCGAATCTCACAAGCCATGATAGCTTTGCCCTTGAAGTTCTTTCTACGATCCTTGCGAAAGGAGACAGTTCAAGGTTATATAAGAGCTTGGTTTATGATAAAGAGATTGCGCTCTCTATAGGCGGGGATTACTCGCGTCTCAATATTGATCCAAACCTTATCTATTTTTATGCTCAGGTTCTTCCGGGAAGAAATCCTGTAGATGTAGAAAATGCCATCTATGGTGAGATAGACAGGATAAAAAGGGAGCCGATTTCCCAATATGAACTGGAGAAGGCCAAGAATCAATTAGAATCCTCATTCGTTTTTAGTCAGGACTCTCTATTTGGAAGAGGTTTCATTCTAGGTCAATATGAAATCCTTGGAAACTGGAAGATGGTCAAAGACTACATACCCGGCATCAGGGCGGTTACGGCGGAGGATGTTATGAACGTTGCGAAAAAGTATCTAACCCAGGATAACAGAACTTTGGGAGCGCTTATCCCTGAGAAGCCACAGTCATAATAATTAACCAATGAGAACTGGAAAAATACGGATTTTACATGTATCGGTTTTAATCCTATTAATGCTACCTGCTTTCTATATTGATGTAGCATTGGCAGAACCCTTAGGAAAGCGGGTCGTGCTGGACAACGGAATCACGCTTCTTGTGGCGGAAAGACCCGGTGTTCCTATGATAGTGGTGGATGTTCTGATTAAGGCAGGCTCTGTGTTTGAGCCTGATCGGAAGGCGGGCTTAGCAAACCTTACTGCTAAACTCCTCACGCAGGGAACGGCAAAGAGGACGGCAACGCAAGTCGCTGGAGAGATTGATTTTATGGGCGCCTCTCTCTCCACGAATGCGGACTATGATTATATAGAAGCCGAGCTTGTCGTTCTAAGAAAGTATTCTGATAAGGGGCTTGAGATAATGGGGGATATTCTGATGAATCCCGCTTTTGCCCCCGAGGAGATTGAAAAGAAGGTTAGAGAGGTTCAAGGGGAGCTTAGAAAGAACGAGGAGGACCCGGGCTGGGTGGCAAAGCGACAATTCCTTAAAACTCTTTTTGGGAGCCACCCGTATGGTAGTATCGTAGAGGGTAGTGAGGAGAGCATAAAGAAGATCAGTAGAGCCGATATAGTGGATTTTCACTCAAACTACTACATTCCAAATAGAACGATTATTGCAGTAGCAGGGGATATAACTCTTGAGGAAGCAAAGGACTTAATCCAAAAGAATTTTGAGAACTGGTATCCGAAGCAGGTACAAGAGAAGCAAATTCCTCTTCCTCAAGGCATTAAAGAAACAGTTTCAATAAAACTAGACCGTAAAGTTACCCAGGCAAATATCATACTCGGCCATGTGGGGATCAGGCGGGATAATCCGAACTATTACGCCATTCAAGTTATGAACTACATACTTGGGGGCGGTGGCTTTTCGTCCCGTCTTGTAAATGACATCAGGGATAAGAGAGGGCTTGTTTATCATGTGAATAGCGCCTATGTATCCAGGAGATACTCTGGCTACTTTCAGGTTGAACTCCAGACCAAAAATCCGAGCGCGACGGATGCCATTCAGTTGGTTGTTGAGAATATGAAGAAGATTCGTCAAAATACGGTTTCAGAAAAGGAGTTAGAAGACGCCAAGGCGCATCTCATAGAGAGCCTCCCTCTGAAGATTGAAACTGATAAGGAGGTTGCTAGAAATATGGCATTCTTGGAGTTCTACGGCCTTGGGCTTGATTACTTCGATAAATATCCTGGATACATAAAGGCCGTAGGCGAGAGAGACGTTTTGAGAGTAGCTCAAGAGTATCTCCATCCTGAGAGATTCGTACTCGTTATTGTAGCTAACCTAAAGGAGGTAAATATTAAATCTTAAATCCTGAATCATGGTATAGACACCGGATTGCTTCGCAAGGCTTGTAATTACGGAGGTATCATAGCGAGGAACCCTTCGGCTGACTCAGGATAAACTCCTGACGAAGCAATCTGATTTTTCGTAGTTCTGTTACTGCAAGTTGTATCTCTTCTCTTTTTTTCTTTCAATTTTTAACTTTTTAGGTATTATTTATAGGGGAGTTCTGTAGATTCTATAGAGCTTTAAACCTGACCAGATGAGAAATATTAAAATCCAAGTTGTTCTTTTCCTGATAACACTTGCTACCACCTTTTTAGCCGGTTTTCTTCAGGGCGGGAATGTTGTAAATGGGATTGCATTTTCAGCCGCGCTTCTCTTTATTCTCGGCTCTCACGAGATGGGGCACTATATGTATGGGAAAAAATATGGCGTTGACATCACGCCTCCATATTTTATTCCGGCTCCACCTATTATTTCTCCTATAGGAACGTTTGGTGCTTTTATAAAGATTAAGTCTCCCATTTCGACTAAAAGAGCGCTTTTCGACATCGGAATAGCAGGCCCCCTTCTGGGGATTATTGCTGCAATTCCCATAATCATAATCGGCATTAAGCTCTCAAAAGTCGTTGAAACTACCGGCCCCGAACTCCACGGCGGAATGACCCTTGGGTCGCCCCTCATATTTTCATTTCTCTCCGATACGTTTTTTGGAGAGGTTCCCGAAGGGAAGGATATCCTCCTTCATCCAGTTGCCTTTGCGGGATGGATCGGGCTTTTTGTAACGGCGCTTAATTTAATTCCCGCAGGCCAGCTTGACGGCGGTCATATTATGTATGCCCTTCTTCCTAGGGAGTGGCACCGCCGGGCCTCGGTCTCTATGATTTTTATACTCTTGATTCTCGGTATAGGCACCCAACCAATAATTCATCTAATTCAATCCCTCGGGAGTAGAGTTCCTCTCGGCTCTTACAAGGGCTTTGCGTTTGATGGATGGCTTGGATGGATCATGTGGGCGATGCTCCTTTCAATCATGGGCACGAGACATCCGTCTACGACAGATGATGAGGTTCCGCTTGATGGAAAGAGGAAACTTTTGGGCGCCATTGCGCTTCTTGTCTTTGTCGGCTGCTTTACCCCTTTACCGATAAGGGTTTAATAGATTCTTGAGGAATAGGATTGCAGAGTTGCATGTGCAACGAGGGGCTTTATGAACGAAAGGGTTGCATTGATAACTGGAGGCGCTCGCGGCATCGGACGCGCAATTGCCCTTGCATTGGCTGAGCGGGGTTGGTCTGTTGCCATCTGTTATCGTAAAAGCGAAAGCGAGGCGAAAGAGACTGTGGAAGCGGTACGGAAGAGAGGCTCTCGCGGACTTGAGATGCAATGCGACGTTTCCGATCCGGTGGCCGCCGATGGGCTTGTGCGACGCGTGGAGGCTGAGTGGGGACGGATTGATGCCCTCATTAACTGTGCGGGGCCTTACCACCGAATCAGCCTTCTCGAAGAGACTA
Organism: Ignavibacteriales bacterium; assembly: GCA_050259195.1. Classification (GTDB taxonomy): domain Bacteria; phylum Desulfobacterota_D; class UBA1144; order Nemesobacterales; family CSP1-2; genus PSLL01. The sequence goes on along the minus strand of JBLNAE010000187.1, from coordinate 6,224 downwards.
TTGAGGGGTGGCACTCAATGTTTGACAATAACCTTCATCCGATCTTTTACCTGAGTCGCCTCGCAGCGTCCGGGATGAAAGAGCGCAGGTGGGGGAGAATCATAAATTTTAGCATGGCAAATGCAGATCAGCTCGTTGCTCAAACTGAAATAACCGCTCATTATATTGCCAAGGCGGGGGTGCTGATTCTCACGCGATCGCTTGCCCGGATTCTCGCGCCTTACGATATAACCGTCAATTCCATATCTCCAGGTTTTATCAACTCGGGAAGCGCGCCGGAAGAAGAGCTGTCAAAGATGAAGGGTAGAATTCCTGCCGGGTACATAGGAACCACTGAGGATGCTGTAGCGGTTGCCTGCTTTCTTATATCGGAAGAGGCAAGATATGTTAATGGAGCCAATATTCATCTAAGCGGTGGATGGGGAATATGATTAAGGAATTTGAAAAACTTAGGGATTTAGGTATAGGTAATATATACTGTGTCTTTATCTTGGGTAGACTATAACCCGTGTCATTGTGTTGAGGAATGTGGTCTTGAGTCAATCTCTTTCAATCGGCGTTAGGCTTTTTGCATTTAAACCTAATAGAGGGCTGAAGGCTGATGCCTGTTTGAGATTGCTAAAACTCATAATTACAGAAACACAAAAATTATAGAAGGGAGTAGTAACGTGGCTAAAGAAACTTTAACGATTACCGATAATAGAACGGGAAAAAGCTATGAGATTCCCATAACTTATGGAACAATCCGGGCAATTGATTTAAGGCAAATCAAGGTCTCGGATGATGATTTCGGACTTATGAGTTACGACCCTGCGTTTACCAACACCGCATCATGTAAAAGCAGGATAACCTTCATTGACGGGGATAAAGGCATTCTGATGTATCGGGGCTATCCTATTGAACAGTTGGCGGAAAAGAGCAATTATTTAGAAACTGCCTACTTAATTCTATACGGGGAGTTGCCGACCAAATCTGAATACAACCAATGGATTCACGATATAACACATCACACATTCATACATGAAAAAATTAAAAAATTCATGGACGGATTCCGTCATGATGCTCATCCGATGGGTATGCTTCTTGGGACCCTGGGGGCACTCTCGACATTTTATCCCGATGCCAAGGACATATTCAACCCGACATCAAGGATGATACAGATTCACCGATTGATCGCAAAGATGCCAACGTTAGCGGCATTTTCATACCGTCACAGCCGCGGACTGCCTTATGTATATCCGAATAACGATTTGAGTTATGCGGCGAATTTCTTGAGCATGTTGTTTAAGATGTCCGAGGAGAAGTATAAGGGTTATCCGATAATAGAAAAGGCACTCGATATCCTTTTTATACTGCATGCGGACCATGAGCAGAACTGCAGTGCTAGTGCAATGAGGAGCGTTGGGAGTTCTCAGGTGGACCCATTCTCTGCGACTGCCGCCGCCATTGCGGCTCTCTATGGACCGCTCCACGGTGGAGCGAATGAGGCTGTGCTTCGTATGCTCGCTGAGATTGGGTCAAAGGATAAAATTCCTGATTTTATCAAGAGGGTAAAAGCCGGAGAGGGCCTGCTTATGGGGTTTGGACACCGCGTTTACAAATCATATGACCCAAGGGCGAAGATTGTTAAAGAGATTGCATACCAGGTTTTTGAGGTTATGGGTAGAAACCCTCTGCTCGACATTGCGCTTGAGCTTGAGAGAATTGCGCTTGAAGATGAATACTTTATTAAGCGGAAGCTTTATCCGAATGTGGATTTTTACACAGGTTTGATTTACCAGAGCATGGGGCTTCCTGTTGATATGTTCCCCGTCCTCTTTGCCATTCCTCGAACCTCGGGCTGGCTGGCCCAATGGGAAGAGATGCTTCTCGATGAGGAAACAAAGATAGCCCGTCCAAGGCAGATATATCTGGGACCTGAGAAACGCGATTATGTGCCGATTGAACAAAGGGGTTAAAGATACAGTAGAGGCGTCAAATTTGGCGCCTCTACTGTATGACCGAATTTGATGCTATCCACCGAATTGCCTGGTAATAATAATGTGGTAGAAATAATCTATGAGGTTTTGGAGTACAGAGATGAAAATTTCTACAACTTTATTTTGCCCTTCTTCGCTTTTTAGAAAATTCCGGCGATCGCTCTCTAATACTGCATCCTCTAAATAGTTCTCAAGACTCTCCGTAAATGATTTATCAAGGGTGTTATCCTTCTCCCTGAGAAGCGCCTCAACCATCGCCTTATCCTGAATATCGAACCTTGGCAAACTCTGCCGGAGCAACTCTTTTATTTCCCTCTTGGGCAAATCCGGGTATTTGTCGAGCATTTTCTCAAAGGCGTTTAATAGCTCATCAATGTTCATTTTGTTTTGCCCCTACTAAAAGTAGTCTTCTATACACTCAAGCGAAAAATTCTCTAAATTTAAAGGGTTGCACACCGGTGCTTCTCAATCTGAAGAGAGGTAGCTAGGTTGTGTTCTTTTCACTCTTTGTAAAAATTACAAATGCCATAGCCGGTCTTTTTGATGATTCTCTCATTGCAAACTGAATCGTATCAAAACTCCATCCCTTTCTAACCCATTCGTTTATCACTGTCTCTAGTTCTTCATCAGTAACGGTTGTAACCTCAATGACCTTATATATGGTATTTACCATGGTTTATTTCCTGTATGAATTTAAAATTCTTGCGGCGTCTTTTGCAAAATATGTAAGAATTATATCTGCGCCTGCGCGTTTTATGCTGGTAAGAATCTCCATCATCACTCTGGTTTCGTCAATCCATCCTAGTCTTGCAGCGGCTTTTACCATTGAATACTCGCCGCTCACGTTATATGCGGCGATCGGGTAATGGAATCTCTCTCTTGCCGCTCTTATAACGTCTAGATATGAAAGGGCGGGCTTTACCATTACGATATCGGCCCCCTCTTCAATGTCGAGCGAGATCTCGCGCAGGGCCTCTCTCACGTTCGGCGGGTCCATCTGATACCCGCGCCTGTCGCCAAATTGAGGAGCGGAATCTGCCGCTTCTCTAAACGGCCCGTAAAAGGCAGAAGAGTATTTTGCGGAATAGGACAATATCCCTGTATCATCAAATCCGTTTTCATCAAGTGCCTCTCTTATTGCTCCTACACGTCCGTCCATCATGTCGGACGGCGCTACAATGTCGGCTCCCGACTTGGCGTGAGAAAGGGCAATTCTCGCCAGGTACTGAAGCGTTTCATCATTTGATACATCGCCCTTTTCCCCGCTTAATGGGTGCGGGGATGACATTTTTATAATTCCGCAGTGGCCGTGGCTTGTATATTCACACATGCAAACGTCCGTAATTAGAAGAACGTCTGTTATATCTCTTTTAATTTCTCTTAAAGCTCTTTGTATAATTCCGTTTTCGTCATAACCTTCGGAGCCAATTTCGTCCTTCCTCTCAGGGATGCCAAATAAGAGCACTGCTCGAATTCCAAGGTCTTTTACTTCTTTTATCTCTTCTATGAGGTTGTCAATTGATTGTCTGAAGATTCCGGGCATAGAATTTATCTCTTCTTTTATCCCTCGTCCCGGTATGACAAACATGGGGTAGATAAAATCGCTCACGGAGAGTTCGGTTTCCCGAACCATGCTGCGGATATTTTCAGTTCTTCTCAGCCTTCTTGGGCGATAAGCGGGAAAGAGCATTGGGATACAGTTTAATTGCTTTAGCGTCCTACAGTCAATATCAATAATTTATGGAATAGATATTTTTGTCTGTTCTTTGTGTGCATATTGCTATTTGTGAGAATGCTTCTAAGGATTAATAGGTGCTCCGCTTATTTGAGTAATATCCGTTTTAGGAACGCCCATCTCGGAGAGCAATTTGCGATAGACAAAGGCTGTGGCAACCATTGCTATAGGGATAGTGACGAACCACCCAAGGAAAAAAGGGATTGCGCCAATTAAATTAATACCGAAAATCAATAATCCAAAGAGGAGTAAATCCCACTTGACGCCGTCTGTGATTGCGGAGCTCCTTTTTAAGGCTTCGATTGGCCCTAGCCCCTTATCAACAATAAGGTAGCCGAAGAAATAGAATTTGATGGCCCATATAATGCCAGGAATAATGAGCAGAATCATCCCGGCCGAAACGATTAATCCATACAGAATTGAACCGAGCAGGTACTTAAAAAACAAATGGAGGCAGCAGAAAAGGTCAGAAAATTCCGCCTTCTCATTATCGTAGAATCTTAAGGCGATTCTGATTAGCCCCATCCCTATTATTAACTGTAAAACAAAAGAGCCAATACTGAGGATAATGGATAGACCTGGAGCATTGTGTCTTGTTAGCTGGCTGAAAGTTCCTGGAATAATGAGAATCAATCCTGCGATTATCAGGAGCACTATAAAGAAACCGAGATTATTTTTTGTGATATTCCAGCCGAACTCAATTGCTTCACCCATAGAGAACTTCTGCGTTGCCATATTTATCTTCCTTACGGATGCGTTTAGGATATTATACTACGTCAGCCGATTTTTCCCACCGTGTTAAAAGATGAAGCAAAGATTGTGTTATAATGAATCCTCCTTTATATATGACTAAATTATTCTTCCAATCAACGTCATAGAAGGAATAAATAATGGGCCGACAGACTACAAGAAAAAAGAGAACTATCTGACCATTTCACAGGGTTATGGTGGCAAACCGCGGAGAGATTGCCATACGTGTTTTTCGCGCCTGCACAGAGCTTGGCATCAGCACAATCGCCATCTACTCGGAGGAAGATGCTCTCTCACTTCACCGAAACAAAGCCGACGAAGCCTACCTCATAGGAAAGGGGAAGGGGCCTGTTGAAGCTTATCTCGATATTGAAGGCATCATTCGGCTGGCTCGCGATAAAAACGTGGATGCCATACATCCCGGATATGGATTTTTATCCGAGAATCCTGAATTTGCTCGTGCCTGTGCTGAGGTAGGTATCGCCTTTATAGGTCCAGCCCCTGATGTAGTCGCTCTTATGGGGGATAAAGCCGAGGCAAGGTGTCTTGCCTCAAGCATTGACGTGCCTATTGTGCCGGGGACAGAGGGCTTTGTGCCCAATGATGAGGCGGCGATTGAGTTTGCCGAGACACACGGCTATCCGGTGCTTATAAAAGCGGCTCATGGTGGGGGAGGGCGAGGCATCCGCGTCGCACACGACCGCGAGTCCCTTCTTGAGAACCTCACGCAGGTGCGATCTGAGGCCAAATCCGCATTTGGAAGCGACGCATTGATACTTGAGAAATACGTTCAGTATCCAAAACACATTGAGGTGCAGGTTCTGGGCGACTAGTACGGCAGTGTAATTTACCTCTTTGAGCGCGACTGCTCTGTACAGAGAAGGCATCAGAAGATTACGGAGTTTGCCCCAGCTCTCGCACTCAATAAAGAGCTAAAAGAGAGGATTTATGAGGCCGCCCTCCGAGTGGCTCGGGCGGTGAACTATACAAGCGCAGGCACGGCGGAGTTTCTTGTAGATAAACAAGGAAACTCCTACTTTCTGGAGATGAATACGTGCATACAGGTGGAGCATACAGTTACCGAACTCGTTACGGGAATAGACATTGTCCAATCTCAGATTCGTATTGCTGAGGGCTATCGCCTGTCCGACCCGCAAATCGGAATTTCTAAGCCCTCTGCGACAAGATGTCGCGGATACGCCCTTCAGTGCCGCATCACAACAGAAGACCCTACGCGCAACTTTCAACCCGATATTGGACGCCTGATTGCCTACCGCTCACCCGGCGGTTTTGGTATAAGGCTTGATGCGGTGAGCGCTTATGTCGGCGCAGTAATCACACCGTACTATGACTCAATGCTTGTTAAGGTCACGTCATGGGGACTTACGTTCGAGCAGTGCATAAGCAAGATGGATCGTGCGCTTCAGGAGTTTCGCATAAGAGGCGTGAAGAATAATATTCCATTTCTCTTAAACGTTATTCGGCATCCCGTTTTTCGTGAGGGTGAGTGCGATACATTTTTCCTTGAGGAGCACCCGGAGCTTTTTGAGGTCCAGGAGCCTCGGGACAGGGCCACAAGGCTATTAAATTTTCAAAAACCATTATGCGTTTCTACAAAGGCAGGGGAAACACAAGCCCTTACGTATTAGATCATTTAAGGATGTTACCGTAGGTTACTCTGGCGCTTTTCCCCTTTTCTCCGATTTCTTACCAAAAGTCTCTTGTATTAGTCTATCAATCTCACGTTTCAACTCAACAGG
>JBLNAE010000186.1:0-4285 GCA_050259195.1 Ignavibacteriales bacterium | reverse complement strand
CACTTTTTCATAAGCGCGGGCTTAAATGTACGCCTCAGCGTCTCGCGGTGCTGGGTATTCTTCAAGAAAGCCCAAGACATTTTTCGATAACGGAGATTCACAAGAGGGTAAAGAGAATTCTTCCTGGGACGGGACTTGCCACGGTTTACCGTGCACTTGAGGCGCTTGTGGATTTGGGCTTGATCGTAAGGGTTCACTTAGAGGACGGTTGCCAAAGCTATACGGTTGCCCCAATCGGACACCAGCACTCAATAGTGTGTGTGGGATGCAACCGGGTGATGGATTTTGTGGAATGCCCTATTGAAGATATATCGGAGAAATTATCTACAGAAACAGGGTTCACAATTCAGAAACATTTCTTGCAACTCTATGGAAAATGCCGAACATGTCAATCGGACGTAAGTGAAAGAAGGTGAAATTTAGATGTCTCATATTCACCTTCCTGACGGTGTGCTTCCCCCTTGGCTTATACTTCTTGGTTGGGTAGCTACTGTCCTTTCAGGGGAGGAAGCTGTTTTCGGAGTTGACACGTCAAAGGACTATTTAAGGATAGGCGAGAGGATTGGAGTGCTTCTTAAGAATGTTAAGGAGCAGATTTTCGCTCCTACGGTACGGGATAATGAATTCCTTGCTTAATATAAGCTCTTTAACATAATGTCTAGAAAAATAGCATTTTCTATTATTTTTATTTTCTTTCTGGCTATTGCTGGCTATGTGGTGTTTGTAATTCTGCCAAAAGAGTCTATAAGCAAGAAGGGTAAGTTAAACGTTACCGCTTCTTTTTATCCATTATATTATTTTGCTACTCAAATCGCAGGAGATAAAGCGGAAGTCATCAATATAACCCCAGGAGGAGCCGAGCCTCATGATTACGAACCGACCGCACAAGATATGGTACGGATTGAAAGCAGTGATCTTTTGATTCTCAATGGAGGCAATCTTGAGGCATGGGGTGATAAAATAAAAGATGAACTAGCCGGTCAACATACAATAATTGTTTTTGCGGGAAAAGACCTGGTAAATAAACAGTTATTAGAAGAAGGAAAGACAATTCAAGACCCTCATGTATGGCTTAGTCCCCCTCTCGCGAAGCAAGAAGTACAAAAAATAGTTCAAGGATTCATTCAAGCTGATCCCGCGAACGCATCGTTTTATCGATCAAATGCACAATCCCTGGAGAATAAACTTGATGAACTTGATAAAGAGTATAAAGAAGGATTACACTCATGCGTAAGTCATGACTTTGTTACCTCTCATGCGGCATTCGGTTATCTTGCAGACCAGTATCATTTGAATCAAATTGCTATTGCCGGGGTTTCTCCCCACGAAGAACCCTCCACGAAACAACTTGCTGAAATATCTGATTTAGTAAAAGCGAAGGGGATTAAAGTCATCTTTTTTGAAAGTCTTATAAGCCCCAAGCTATCGGAAACTATTGCCAACGAAACTGGTGCAAAGACGCTTGTGCTTGACCCTATTGAAGGTATTAGCAAAAATGAACTTAACACTGGGGAAAACTACTTTACTCAAATGTATGTGAACCTACACAACTTGCGAATCGCGCTTCAATGCCCATAGCAAATCGCAAAGAAGACATTATAGAATTACAAAATATATCGTTCTCTTATGGCGACGATAAGGTTTTAAATAACTTGAGCCTAGAGGTTCATAAAGGAGATTATCTTGGCGTTATTGGTCCGAATGGTGGAGGGAAAACAACGCTCATTAAAATAATGCTTGGGCTTCTACCGGCTCAGGGAGAAATAAGGCTCTTTGGAAAAGATATTCGTCAATTCAAAGAATGGTCAAAAATTGGGTATGTTTCCCAAAGAGCCACGCAGATTGACACAAGTTTTCCCATAACCGTGACTGAGGTGGTAAGTATGGGGCGATATTCACTGAAAGGCATATTCCATTTTCTTAATGCCGAAGACAAGAAGAGGGTTGTAGAAGCATTAAGAGAAGTAGAGATGGATGGCTATCGGAACCGACTCATCGGCGATCTTTCCACAGGCCAGCAGCAGCGCGTATTCGTTGCGCGAGCGCTCGTCGGAGAACCAGAGGTTCTCGTGCTTGATGAGCCAACTGTCGGAATTGATTCAAAAACACAAGAGCAGTTTTATGCACTTTTAAGAAAGCTCAATCATGAAAAACATATAACCCTTATCTTAGTTACTCATGATCTCGATGTGATTGAACGCGAAGCAACCCAGCTTCTTTGCATCAATCGGTCTCTGGTTTATTGTGGGCCAGTAAAAGAATTTAGAGTTCATGAGAACTATTCAGATTTCTATAAAGAGAGTATGAAAATTCATCATCACTAAAATGTTTAATATTTTTCAATACGGGTTCATCGTACGAGGTATCGAAGTTGGAATAGTCATTGGTGTTATCGCACCTTTAATAGGCACTTTTCTGGTTCTTCGAAGATATGCATTAATCGCTGACACCCTTGCTCACGTCTCGCTTGCTGGGGTTGCCATTGGTCTCCTTTTTGGTTTAAATCCTCTTATTACTGCGATAGGTGCTGCCGTTGCTTCTTCGGTTGCGGTTGAGCGCCTCCGCTTTTCAAAGAGGGTGTATGCGGATTCCGCTCTTTCCATTTTTCTGTCGGGTAGCCTCGCTCTCGCAATTGTTCTCATTAGCCTCGCGAAAGGTTTCAGCGTTGATCTTTTCAATTATCTATTTGGAAGCATTGTTACTGTCAAAACTTCTGATCTCTATATCATTTTAATGCTTGGGATTGTGGTTATCCTTTCTGTTCTGGCATTCTATAAAGAGCTTATCTACATTACATTTGATGAGGAAGCAGCACAGGTCTCGGGTATCAATACTCGCCTCATTAATATGATTCTCATAATTCTTTCCGCATTCACTGTTTCGCTTGCGATTCCAATTGTCGGCATCCTCCTTATTGCCGCGTTAGTGGTAATACCGGTTATCACCGCAATTCAATTTAAAAAGAATTTTCTTGCCACTGTTATTTATGCAGAGATTATCTCGGTGTTATCGGTTATTATTGGAATTATTGGGTCTTTCTATCTCAATGTTCCCGCAGGAGGTGCGATTGTTCTTCTTACTATCATCATTTTTATCGCGGTATTCTGGTATAAGAGTGCGGTATTTAAGAGTAAAAAGTAACGTCTTTTGATAAATAGAAACGGGTTATAAACACTTGATAGGGTAGCTTTGTAATTTTATAATCGAGAAAGATTTTCAAGTATGTAAACTTATAAAAACGTGACCAACAGGCTGACATGTATGGCGAAGCCAAATATGGATACCTGGATAAAATTGAAAAAGGCCTCTGACATAGCTGTCCTAAGTCTGATCATATTTTTCCTCCTTGCCTTAAGCTTTCATAATCACGCCTTTTGTTTTGATACCTCTTCTGTTAAGAAGGTTCCCCAATCGAATTCAACATATCCAAGTGAATCTAATGAACTCTGTCCTGCATGCTCTTTATATGGAAACGTCAAATTACATAACACAATTAATCCTCTCGACTATAGCTTTTTTAGAATTGTCGTAGCTGAGACTGCAATTATGGAATTAATAAAAAGAATAAAAGGACAGGATAAAATCACGATTCATATATTGAGCCATTTTCTGAAGACCGTTGTTAGAATTACCGATCATGTTATTATTTTTATATGATGGGCAAGATACAAATTTATCCTGTCGTTAGGTGAAACTACGTAGTAGCATATACGGTTATAATGATAGAGCAAACCTCAATTAACCCCAATCAGCAAATACAGGGCTGGGTTATTGAAGCATTCAATTTGCCAAAGGAAACGGCGGTTGATATAGGCAAGCGTGAGTGTATTGAGGAACGACTCTCCTCAATGGGCACTGTTATAACCGTTCATTCGTGCAAGGATCACACACATGAATATACAATTCCAAAGCTGCCTGCTGATATAAAATATGAAGATATAGAACTCTTAAGAACAACGGATGAGCACGAACACCATATTCATAAAAAGAACACTATTCTCGGCTACTTATTTCGGTTCTCCATCTGGTGGCTCAGTTTGTCTGGATTGTATATGCTGTTTGCCGCATGTCCCTGTTGCGGACAGGTTGGCTGCCCAGTTGGAGCAGGCACGGCCGGTCTTGTAGGCGGATTTTTCACCTTATGTAAGCAAAATTGGAAAGGACCTATTAAATTTATATACGGCAAGCTGTCTGGAAAGTAGGTTAATTTTTGCCAACAAATCTATTAAAAACTAGGAACGATTTTGGATACTTATTCCTTTGAAGAGTTTATATAGTGCTAAGA
>JBLNAE010000185.1:0-2941 GCA_050259195.1 Ignavibacteriales bacterium | reverse complement strand
GTCTGAGGGGAGATACCAAAATACCTGCAAGTTCTTCTGGCATTGCCTGTTTTTCTGAAGTAATCAAACCACATTAATCTCTTCTTAGCCTCTTTTGAAATATTGATTCTTCTTTCCAGAGAGGCTAGGTAAGTACCTCTAGGTATAGCTTGAGCATATCTATTCATAGTGAGACCTATTTTACCACTACTCATATATCATTAGGTGTCACTAATGTTTCTGGACGAGAACAGCGAAGTTTTATCTCCCCGATTGCCTTTTCCATAAAAAGAAGTGGTTTCTTACTCCTTTCCCTAGCCTCAAATACCATGATTCCTATGTCTTTTCTATAAATTGAGCAAACCTCGCCATTGAGTGCTTTTTCTCCTCTGTTTTTTGTATCCTTTTTCCTTTTCCTCTCTTCTATGTAACCCAAGCCAATCCCTCAAGCCTTTCCGCTGCCTCTTTATACTCCTCTCTGTAGGCCCAGTCCTCTTGAAGCTTCAATATGAACTTCCTTCCACTTCTAATAAGCCTTCCTGCTATTAAGAAAAATTTCTGCCTTATCCACTTGCCCATTCTCCTCTTTTCCCTTTGCTCTAACACAAGCTCTTTAAATAGATTCATTAAATTGTATGCAAGCATAACCAAATGAAAGTGAGCTACATTGGCTCCATAAAAATGGGAGATATTCACATCCAGGGAATAAGATAGTATCCCCTCTTTTATCATGTTCTCCACATTCGCTCTTCCATTATAGAATCGCCACACCTCCTCCGGTGACATCCATTGGATATTTGTCACTATGACCTGATAGCTATAGCCCATAAGTTCAAAGAGCGTAGGTTGCTTCTTCTTTTTGTCCTCTCTTTCCTCCTCTCGAATGACCACCATTCGTCTAGGCTCTTTCCATCCTATCCCTGTATACAGCATTTCACTGACGGATACCCCTCCACCTATATCTCTATACTTAAGCCCAACAAGTTCCATTTGAATCCAGGGATACAGCTTTACTACTATGGCATACGCAATCTTTTTCATCTCAAGATAATCCAGAAACTCTCCATCATAAAAGCCACTGTCTGCACGAAGATAAATTTCTCTAATCCCCTCTGGAATCTTCTTCAAACACTTATCAACAAACCTCTTTACACCACGACAACTATGAGCCTTCCCCGTGCGGAAGATCCCATGAAAAAAGTCTCTTGTTTCTCCAATAAAACAGAACAAAGGATGGGAACTTGCTCTGCCTGGTTTCTTAGGGTTATATCCCACCGAAGCCCTTTGCTGATTCCCATAGACAGTTCTTACATGGGAGTCTAAGTCCAAGGTAATCTTACTCCACCCCTCAAAGTCCCTCCTTGCTTTCATTAGCAGGAAATAGTTCACCTCAGCTATTGCCTTAGCTGTCTCAACTCGGAATCTCTTTAAAAATCTGCTGATTGTACTCTGCGCGGGATAGTCATCGAGTCCAGCTATTTTCTGAAATACTTTATCCAGTCTGAGCATTAAGGTATCACTCTGCCTCTTGAGGTCAAGGATTACAGCGTAAAGTAGACATACCAACATCCCACCTACCGAAAACTTGCTCTCCCTCTTCTCAATTAGGACAGTACTTTCAAGCTCTTCTTTAACCTTCACGTGTCTTAAGAATTTTCTCATAAGTTGAATGCCACCAAATTTAGTCAGGTTTTTCCCCGTAAACTCAACTTGGATATCGCTTCTAAGTGCTAGCATATGAGGAGAAGAAGCGGTAAGCTCATTTCTCACTTTTTAGGTGACCTCCCGGTATTTAGATTTTTCCTGCTTTATACCCGTAAGTGCTGATAAATTCAAGGAAAGGAAGGATATATTTTAACTAGCAATTCCCCGTAGCTTGCTACGGGGTTACCTTTGAAGTCATGAGTGGTCCTTCAAAAAGCGAAAGAATTCCCCAAAACTTATCTATATTAAGATTATGTTAAGATGAAAATTTTTATGGACTTCATTCTCTGAGGTCATTTATAATCATATTTAAGGAGGATAAGACAATGGAGTATGCTGACCCCGGGGTAGGCTACCCTAACAAAATCCTAAGTATAGCCAGTTTTACCCTTTTTAATAATCCTTTTAACTCTTCTCCCTCCTACATAGGGAAATCATCAGAGATTATTCTTTGTGAGATAATAGGAATAGAAAAGCTTTGTGCATAAAATGGGATAAATAAAAGGAGGAAAAAAATATGAGCTACATCACAACAAAAGACGGTAGGCAAATCTATTATAAGGACTGGGGCAACGGCCCGGCCGTGACCTTCTCGCACGGCTGGCCCTTAAGCTCTGACGCTTGGGATGGCCAAATGCTTTTCCTTGCGCAACACGGATTCCGCGTCGTCGCCCATGACCGTCGAGGCCATGGGCGATCGACTCAAACGCCGATCGGAAACGACATGAATGGCTACGCCGATGATCTCGCGGCCGTGATCGAGGCTCTCGATCTCAAGGACGCCACGCTGGTGGGCCACTCTACCGGAGGCGGGGAAGTCGCGCGCTACATCGGCCGCTACGGAACAAAGCGAGTTGCCAAAGCGGTCCTCATTGCAGCGGTGCCGCCGCTAATGCTGAAGACTGCCGCCAATCCCGAAGGTCTGCCAATTGAGGTGTTCGACAAAATCCGAGCAGACCTCATCAGGGATCCTTCGCAATACTACAAAGATCTGGCGATCTCGTTCTACGGCGCAAACCGGCCGGGCGCGAAAGTTTCGCAGGGAATCCTCGATCAGTTCTGGCTGTGGAGTATGCAGAGCGGCCTCCTCAACGCCTACGAAAGCATCAAGGCTTTCTCCGAGACCGACTTCACCGAGGATCTCAAAAAGTTCGATATCCCAACCCTGGTCATGCACGGTGAGGACGACCAGATCGTTCCGGTCAAGGATTCGGCGAAGAAATCGGCCAGGCTCATCAAGGGCGCAAAGGAAATTTAT
>JBLNAE010000184.1:0-10292 GCA_050259195.1 Ignavibacteriales bacterium | reverse complement strand
TCCCATTCATCTAATTTTGGATCATGGGAGGAAGACCCCTTACCTCCTACAGATAAACTCTCGGAATATTTCTTTATGAATGGAGAAAATAATTTGCATCCCTCGTACATGGTTTAACATCTAGATAGATAAAAGCTCCAAATAATGCATTAAGAGGAATAAATCATGAAAACACGGTTTAGGGCTGTAGAAAAGATTTTAATTTTGGGATTCGTCTTAGTTTTATCCGGTTCGGGAATATCAGGAGAAATGGCAGTTCAAAAAAATGAGGCGGGAATAAATGAAGCCTATTCAGGATGCCTCATGTTTAATAATGATAATAATAGCATACAGACATGCTCAGATTTACGATGGGGTTCTGAGCAAGCACTATATAATAATGTAAAAACTCCATCACATATCACTGTAAAAGATCTAAAGCGAGCCACCCCACCAAATACAGACCAAAAATAGGAAATACATCAACTCTGTACTGAATCATAAATATCTGACACATCGCCGTCGCTGTCGCAGTTCTGGGGCTCGGTGCAGTGCACAATGGCACCCATCGTACTTTTGCGCCGTAAGCTGGGCGAGGAGCGCTGGATCTAGGTCGCACGGGCTGTCTTCGACCGGCTCCGAACTAAGATCTGCGAAGGGTCAATCGAATAGATACATCCCCTATGGCATATCACAATAAGAACGCATCAAAGGTTTATATGGATAGACCTCATAATCGAAGCTCTCCCAAAACTGAGTTATGCCCTGTGGAAGTTAATACAAACCGATAGTCTATCTTTAGAGTTAGCAGTATGTATCTAAAAAATAGGACCCGGGGAGCTGCCCAAGGCCCTACATCAGTCTGTTTTAACCTTGCTTTCTAGCAATTTCCATGTTTGAGAGCCATTCATCTATCTCCTGTCCAGCCTGTACCATCTTGTTTAGCAGAGTCCAGAGAATTTCCCTAAACTCCTGATCCTTTGGTATATCATCATCTTTACAGGTCTCAAGATGCTTTAATGCAAGAGTGGCTAAACTCTTTACTTCAATGAATGCTAACCTGTAAACTCCTACGTTAGTTTGTTCTTTTAATTCCGAATTCATGATTAAAACCTCCTATGTTTGATTTTTTATTTCTTAAACTTTCCATCCCATCCAAGCTGCATTAAGAAAAGCAGCATTTCCCTATACTCTTCCCATGCCTTTTGCAGTCTTTCCTCATGAGATAAGCGCTTAGGCTTGGGCGGATTGGTGATGAAGGGTTCCCACGGGTCCTGCGATGTTCTGCGCAGACACTTTCTTATTGAGACGCGAATAATACTCAGCATTTCAGTGGAATCTAACTTAGCAAAGCCGGGGAATACAGGCGAGTTGAATGGAGGAGGCAACCGCTTTGCGGCAACCCTTCCTTTGGGGAAGAACCAAGAGATTTTTTTGCGGGCCTCCTCTTTTTTCTTACGTCTTCTTACTCCGGCAAGAGATATAACTTTTCTAGGCATTGAGATTACCTCCTTGCTATTAGAAGGGTGAGCCTAAGCCCACCCTATAAGCTTTCAAGCCGACACCGGTGTCAGCTTGATTGTCTAACCGATTAGACAATTTCGTTACGTAACGAAAATCTAATTCCCAAGCGCCCATTTCTCTAACTGAGCTACAAGAGAAACAATATCACTAAACTCTATGGGCTTGCTATGGGTCTTAAGAATCTCCGTGGCCGTGTTAAGGACCGCAAGCCGGGTGATGGTAGATTGACGGTCAAAGGGCTTGGAGACATCCTTAGCACTTTCTACGTCCTTATGGGTAGAACCGTTGCCATTACCGTTATACCCATCCAGGTCCTCAATAGTCTGCTTTCTCCTATTCCTTACAAATAGCATAGCAGCGAGCAGGTGTTTACAGGCTTCTTTCCGGGTCTTATAGTCCGGGCACTCACATTGCATTTTCTCCGTATCTACTTCAAACCCGGAAACCTTAAAGAACCCATTAGAGCCAATGGACACACGGCCAACCCCATGCCCTTCTCATACCTAGATTTACTATCCTTAAGCATGGGTGTAGAATTACTATGACTGTTCTTATCCTTGAAACTGCCCTGGGTCTTAGTTGCTGCTAGGTCCCGGGGCTTTTCATTTGTAACTGATTTATTATTTAACATTGATTTAACCTCCTTATATTATGTTCTTGATAAAAATATAACACATATAACAATATTGAACAATAGGTATTTTTCAATAGAGAGAAATTTACTTATTGAACAATGTAAAAAAGGGTTTATACTCTTTATAAGATCCTACCTTAAGGGAGAATGATAAAATGGCAGAGAAAACATCAAAGCCGAAAAAGAGAATGGAAGATTACGGATATAAACCTATAATGTTTTATCTCAAGGAAGAAGAATTTGAGGCCCTAAGAGAATACTGCTTTCACAATAGGCTTAAACATTCTCCCTTCATTAGATCCCTGATAGTAGACAAGCTCAAGAAGGAAGGCTACTTCAAAAAAGAGGCTAAATAACAAACTTAAAAAAGAAGAGGGGGTAAATAATCATGGGTGTATATCTAAAAGGTAACAGGTGGTATATAGACTATTATTACAATGGCAGGAGAAAGCGTGAGGTAGTAGGCCCGGCAAATAAAATCACGAGAACGCAAGCCGAGAAAGCGCTTAAGGCGCGTATACGTATAGGGGAGATAGTTCAGGGAAAATTTAACTTGGAGACAACTAAGAAGCCCGTGTTATTTGAAAGGCTTACCGGCCGCTATCTCGAGTGGGCAAGGACTAATCATAGATGTTGCCAGCGAGATGAGGTAGCTGCTAAGGTGTTCTTAAAGTTCTTTGGTGGGAAACTCCTATCACAAATTAAATCCTGGGATATTGAGAAATATAAGAGAGACCGCAAGACTCAGGGAAGAAAACCCTGGACTATAAACAAAGAACTTACGGTTATCAAGTGCATGTTTAACCTCGGCATTCAGTGGAATATGACAACCTCTAATCCGGTCAAAGGAGTAAAGCTAATGGAGATCCCTAAAGTTCCGTACCGGACTCTTTCAGATAATGAGTTTGAAAGGATATATCACGGGGCCTCGCCTGAGTTCAGGCCTGTTTTGTTGTGCGCCTATGCAACAGGTATGCGTAAGGGAGAAATACTAAACCTCAAATGGGAAGATATTGACTTCAGAAGCGGTCATATCCTTGTAAAAGAAACTAAAAACAATGAGTCAAGAGCGATCCCTATGGATGATACGCTAAAGGAAGTACTCGATAAGCTTAAGAGCAATAAGGGTGAAGGCAAATATATATTTCTATCTTTTAAAGAATCGCCAGTCACATTGTTTTACCGGGAGTTTAGATCGGCAATTAGGAAAGCGGGTGTTCAGTGTACATTCCACAGTTTGAGACATACCTTTACAAGCAACTTAATGACACGTTGCAAGGAAGATCCGAGAACAGTTATGGAGCTAACAGGACACAAGGATGTAGGAATGTTAATGCATTACAGCCATACCAAAGAAGACCTAAAGAAGGCAGCTATAACTAAACTTGGAAATCTCGTAAAATCACTAGACCTGGACACCTCCTCGGACACCTCTTTAGAGGATAAGTGTATCATTAAGCCTTCAAATGGTTTATAAGTTCCCGAAATGAAAGAATAAAAAGCTCCGATCCCGAAGAGTATTTACATTCTTGTAAATGCCTACTCCGTGCTTTTTTCTCATATTCTATTTATTCCACCAAATCACATACGCAAATAATTCTATAATGTTTAAAATATATAGTATAGGTAATACTTGTAATCGGGTATATTCACCTTTAAGATTCCGAAGTCAGGCATACGCTCTTTACAATATATAAAGGGACAAACTACAGAGGGGATTAAAATGAAGCAATCGGATCAAAAAACGGCTGAAGGAATTTTATTCACAGATCAGTATCAACTCACTATGGCTCAGCTCTACTATAGGATGGGTCTGCATGAGAAGAGGGTACAGTTTGACCACTTCTTCCGCCGCTGTCCCGATTATGGCAATCACAAGGCCGGTTATTGCGTCAATGCAGGCCTTGAGTGGCTTCTTGATTGGATGCAAGAGGCCCATTTTCGCGATGAAGATATTGAGTATATGCGCAGTCAGAAGAGTCGGAACGGAGCACAGCTTTTTCACGAAGATTTTCTAGCATGGCTTCGGGCGAATGGTAATTTTAATGGTATTTCAATGCTCGCTATCCCAGAGGGTCGCGTGGTTCATCCTAATGTTCCCATAACTGTCGTTCAGGGCCCTTTAGCTATGGCCCAGGTTCTGGAGACACCACTGCTCAATTACCTTAACTATCAGACACTGATTGCCACAAAAGCCGCACGGGTGCGTGAGAGCAGCCAAGGCGGACTGATAGTCGAGTTTGGAATGCGACGTGCTCAAGATAAGGCTGCCAATGCCGGTGCACGGGCAGCCCTAATCGGTGGGACCGACTTTACTTCTAATACGGGAATTTCACACATTCTGGGATACCCTCCACAGGGTACCCATGCTCATAGTATGGTTCAGGTTTATATGGCCTTAGGAGAGGGGGAATTGGGAGCTTTTCGCGCCTATGCTGATGTATATCCCGATGACTGCGTTTTATTAGTTGACACTATAAACACATTGGAGAGTGGAATTCCCAATGCCATAAAAGTATTCGAAGAACTGAGGCGAAAGGGTCACGAGCCTGTAGGAATTCGGTTGGACTCAGGCGACCTGGCATATCTTAGCATTCAGGCCGCCAGGATGTTGAATGACGCGAGATTCACGGATACAAAGATTGTGCTATCGAACAAGCTGGATGAACTTGTCATCTGGCAGATCGTTACCCAGATCACTGAGGAGGCACCGCGTTACGGCCTAGATCCCGACCATATCATTAATCGTCTTATATATGGTGTGGGCACTAAGTTAATTGCATCAGAGGGTGATCCCGCATTAGACGGTGTTTATAAATTGGTTGCTGTTCATAATAAAGGCAAGTGGTTACCAGCAATAAAAGTTACAGACTCGTTGAGTAAAATACTAAATCCGGGCCACAAACTTATTTGGCGTATATATGATGAAAGGAGCATGGCCACTGCTGACCTTCTCAGCCTGGATGATGAAGACCCAAGAGAGATGGAGCGAGTCGTATTGCGGCATTCCTCAGACTACACAAAGTATAGAGTACTTGATCATGGTAGTATCACCGAAATTGAACAACTCCTAGTAGAAGTACTGAGGGACGGGAAACTGGTATATAATCTCCCTTCGATAGAGGAAATGCGCCAGCAACGCCAGGCTGATGTTGATCGTTTGGACTCCGGTGTTAAACGCATCGTGAATCCCCATATCTATCATGTCTCCCTTACACAGAGACTCTGGGATCTTAAACAGAGCTTGATTGAATCACTGAGAAAGAAAGGGACACAACCCCTCGCAATCTAGAAGAAGATGTTTAGATTAATATTGGAAAGAGTTAATAAACAAGCGACAAGACCTTATTCATGAGGAGCTCCTGTCCAAAGGCGAATCAAGTTCGCCTTTTTTATTAATCCTCCCTATAAATGCCCCTAAAAAAGATTCACTATAGATTCTCTGTCTTTAGAGGACCAGTGATTGAGTTATTGTCGGATTCTCTGACATCTGACACTCATTTCCGAAACCGAAGGTTTAAACCCACTTATACATAAGCCCTCTATATAACCGAATAAGATTACCCCTTCAGGGGGAAATTCCCTCTCGAACCCCCTATCTTTATTGAAAAAAAGCTGTTCTGCCTCTATTAGTTGTAACCGATATATTAGAAGTCCAAAGTATCACAAAATATTAGGTTTCGTTCTGGTATGGGATTTGCAACTAGCATAAGCAATAGGAGGAAAAAAATGAGCATATTAAGAAGGTTAAAAGAATATCTCAACGAAAATAAAATTAAATACGTTAAAATCAGTCATTCCCCAGCATATACGGCACAGGAGATAGCCGCATCTATCCATATTCCCGGTAAGGAGTTAGCTAAAACCGTGATTGTGAAGGCTCAGGACGGCTATGCTATGGCGGTTTTGCCCGCTACCCATAGAATTAATTTTAATTTGCTTAAAGAAGTAATGGTTAAGGGAGAAATTCGGCTGGCGGATGAAAGAGAATTTAAGGACCTATTTCTTGATTGTGAAGTTGGTGCTATGCCGCCTTTCGGAAATCTTTACAAACTACCAGTTTACGTTGCCTCAGCCTTATCTGAAGACAAGGAAATCGCTTTTAATGCTGGAACCCACATTGATTTAATAAGGATGGGCTACAGTGATTTTAAGAAGTTAGTAAAACCCATTGTAGCTAACTTCTCTGAACCTCTAGATTAAAGCTCCGCATAGTGGTTGGAGAAGCTATAAAAACCTTTGGGGAAACAAACGAGTGAAGCTGTTTTTTACGCCTTCGACGCAGCACCTGGCACTGAAAATAGACGGTGCAAAAGAAACATATATATCCAAGACATTCAGCGATGGTGAAAAATACATTCGCGTTGAGAAGGGTATCAGGGGTACAATCTGTGTCATTGCTAATACCAATCCTCCCGCAGAAAACCTATTGGAACTGTTTTTCCTTCTGGATGCGCTCCAACGCCAACCAACCGAGATACATCTACTCATCCCTTATTTTGCCTATGCCCGTCAGGACAGAATAACACAAAGAGGAGAGTGCTTAAGCATCAAAGTCATTTCTGATTTTCTACAGTACTTCAGATTAAAAAAGGTCGTGGTTCTTCACATGCACAGCCAAAGAGCAGAACGATACCTCGATTATGAAAATGTTCCGCCATTGCAGTTGGTTTCCTCTCTGACCAAGCGAATAGATGCCATCGTTGCTCCGGACAAAGGCGGCATACCATTTGCGAAAGCGGTTGGAAAAGAGTGTGGATTACCGGTTATCCGTATGGAGAAGAAACGTATTACTGACAAAAAGGTTGAGATCGTCGAGGTGAGCGGCAAAGTCAAAGGAAAGAAGGTAATGATTGTTGATGACATGATAGCAACAGGCGGCACTATTATCAAAGCAACTGAAAAACTCCTGGCTGAAGGAGCCGAGGAAGTCTACGTTTATGCTACCCATGGGATATTTGGCGGGAATGCCAGAGAAAAATTAGAGAAAAGTCCCATCAAGCAAATCTATGTGACCAACTCTCTTCCGCAAAAATCAAAAGGGAAAATAAAGGTTATAGATATTTCAAGGCTTCTCCAGGAGGCAATCAAAAATACATGATTTATAGTTCTAATTTCATGCCCAACCACGAGGTAACGTACAGATTCCTATTTTCTGGTCTTAAGGGGATATGAAACCGTATTTCCCGCTTTTTTTCCTGTATATAACATTTATTCCACCCGTTTCAGCATTTCTAAAAACCAAGAAGAATCTCCCTTCATCTTGTAGAGTCATTAAAGCCTCTTCCACATTAAGTGGTTTTGCCGCATTGATTTTTTCCTCCACTATAAGTTCAGAGAGAGGAAGAGAAACCTCCTCCGTAAGACCTTTCGCCTTTTCTCGTGCTATTTCTTTTCTTTGTTCTAAACGCCTTTCTTTCAATCTGTTAAGCTGTCTTTCTATATCATCAAGAGCAAATTCAAGGGATATATGAATGTCCTTACTCTCTTCCCACGCGTGTAACACCCCACCACCAGGGGTTTTAAGATAAACATCAATATCAACACGATGACGCTGCCTATGTTTTTCTACGGTAAAGGTTATAACTATTTCTACCTCACCCTCGCCTACTTCCTTTAAATGACGTTCAAACGTGGAAAACCTATGCTCAACATAACTTTTGAGATCCTCCGATATATCAATACCCTTTCCTATAAACTCTATCTTCTTCATGCTTTTGCCTCCTCATGAGATCTGTCTACAGTTTAGCTCTCTCTATGTACACCTTCACCTCATCATCAGATACTTGCCTAAAATCCACGTAATACACCCCGACCGCTATAAAAGAGGAAGGAGTGTAAAGTACAACCAGCTTATCGGTTAATCTCGACAATCCTCTAATAATTTCATGGGGAGCAACCGGAACAGCTACGATTAATTTCTTAACACCCGAAGTCCTGAGAGCACGTATAGTAGCCATTATAGTTGCCCCTGTCGCAATTCCATCATCAATTAGAATAATGGTTTTCCCTACAAGGGAAGGCAATTCCTTTCCGTCTCTATATAGAACTTGACGGCGCCTTATCTCTTCTCTTTGATATGATATTTCCTCTTTTAGATATTCCTCCGAATAGTAATCCAGCAGGCCTTCATTAAGAAATACCTCCCCGTTTTCTGCTAGTGCTCCCAATGCAAGCTCAGGGTTATTGGGAGATCTCAACTTTCTCGTTATGAAGACCTCTAAAGAAATCCCCAAGGATTTAGCAACCTCAAAAGCCACCGGAACACCGCCACGGGGCAGGGCTAGTACGAGAATGTTCTCCACCGCCCTGTATCCACTTAGCTTCTCGGCTAATTTTATCCCGGCTTCTTTTCTATCCTGAAAAAGCCTCATTCTTTGAGTATCCATTTTCATCTAAAGAGAATCAGCAAACCTCATAACAAGTTCTCCACACCCTTTTAACTTAGTAGCACACCTACTCCTCATAATACTCAGGCTCATCGCTGGTCAATGAGTCATTAAGCATCTCATCAAAATCCTCCTCGTTTACATTATCGGGGAAGAGAAATTCCGACTTGTGATAAAAGCCATTGCCCTCTACACAGCCGGTCTTTTTTAAAACGGGAATCCCGAACCCGTGGCATACATCCTTCAGGCAATGTTCAAAGTGGGCTATTGAGTAACGATCCGCCTCCGTATCTACGTACCATTTTGTCTTCATGGGACACCTCCCTATGTTTCAAAGATTAATCCTAGTATTCCCCTGTACTTAGGGGCCTAATCTCTGTTCCTACTGCTTTCTAAATGCAAGAAAGATGCCATTGGAATTTCTTTTGTTTTGGGGGGATTGAATCTCAAATAAATGTCAGATGTCTTAGATTCTGACATTTATCCTTTCTCTAATAAACGGTATCCTCAATACAATTCTTGGATATTTCAGCAAATTATGTGCCTTAAATTTGGTGGTATGCGGTTTGCAATCAATATACAATTATGGACTGCTAAATAGAAAATGGCAGAAGAATTCTACGAGTCCTTTGGTTCTTATAAGGCCTTTGATGTTTGAGAATCTAGTCCTTTAATACTCGGTGGTTATGGATTCTCACTCAGGATGGTATTCTGGTAAAAAGAAAAAGGAGGTGTGTAAGTGAAAAAACAATTTATAAAACGTAGGGCGAAAACCCCTCCAAAAAAGAAGGTAACCTTGAGGATAATTTTAGAAAAGCTTGACGCTATCTTCCAAAGGCTGGATATTATAGAAGAAGACTTGAGAGAGCTTAAAGGAGTAGCACATCCAAGGAGCGAACAGGAGAAGGAACCTACGGAAGAGTTTTTTATGGAAAGATAGGCACGCAAACTAGAGCAGGAAAATGTACTTTAGAGCGGCTTGCAATTGAGTGTACCAATTATAGGGTTGTCATTCCCGCATGCTTTTAGCGGAAATCCATGACAATGGATGCCCAATAAATATGTTCGGGCATGACAAATACTTTAAATCCCACATATGCAAATGCAATCCGCTCTGGTTGATCTTCGATGCACCCTATCACAGAAAGTTTTAACAAAAGTATCTTATAACACTTGGTAATTAGTGGGATTCGTAACCACAAGGAGCAAGAATACCCTTATAGTTACTATCCGAAACAACATTTTCAACGGTGCGGCCAACTTTTTAAGGGGCAGAAAGTGCATATTCTGTGGTTCATTCAATGTATATAAGACAAGGCGCGGATATGTGAAATGTGGTAAGTGTAAGCGCAACAAATCGCTTAAACAACTCAGAAAGGAGATTGCCATCATCACCGGCTTCTATCAACTCCAACCTGCCTATCGTCTTGCCATTGATCTGGCAATAGATTATCAGTCTGTGACCAGAGTATATCACAGAGTGCGCGAAGCAATCTACCATGTGGCAGAGCTTGAGGCAGGCAAACTCAAGGGAGAGATCGAGATTGACGAGGCATACTTTGGAGGCAGACGAAAAGGGAGACGAGGTCGCGGTGCAAGCGGAAAAAGCATTGTATTTGGGCTTCTTGAGAGTGATGGGAAGGTTTATACCAAGGTTGTTGAGCGGGTAAGTGCCGATGAATTGATGGCACATATAAGGAAGCATACCAGGAAGGGGTCGGTGTACTACACTGATACGTTCCGAAGCTACAACTCGCTTAAGCGAT
>JBLNAE010000183.1:0-2725 GCA_050259195.1 Ignavibacteriales bacterium | reverse complement strand
CAGTTACTGAAGACAATCCCAGGGATAGGGGATTTTCTATGTGTATTGGTGAAGACAGAGATAGGAGATATAAGTAGATTCCGAACACCTTCTCATCTATGCAGTTATGCAGGGTTGGTGTCTAGTACATATAGTTCAGGGGGGTAAGATATGGAATGGGAGGATAACAAAGCAGGGCAATAAGTGGTTGAGGTGGGCAATGGTAGAGGCAGTAGAACCGGCAATTAGCTCTAACGGTGAATTAAAAGGTTACTATGAGAAGATAAAGAGACGGAAGGGATCAAAAGTAGCCAAGGTGGCAACGGCCAGGAGACTACTGTGTATTGTATACAGGTTATTAAAGGAGGAGAATAGTTTCAAGGTATATAAAAAAGATGATTTCATAAACAGGCTCAGAAAAGATGGTGAAGATGAAATGGCAGATTATTATGAAAGTCTTGAGAAAATATAAATAACGTTTACTGCTGTTAAGACATGCCAAAATTCACTATCCAAATGCGTCCCCCTCCTTTTGACCCTTAGCACTCGCCTCATGAGATGATTTTTATCTCCCCTGTTCATCGGGAATATGTCTCAAAACTCTCCTAGTGTATATCACCCTATTATGTCCTAGATAAGACCCCCCTTCTCCCCATCAACCCCCAGCCTTCTTTAGGCGTGTTGACAAGAGATTATCCGTTTTGAGATAATGGGAATGGAAAAGATTTGTGCATAAAATGGGATAGATGCACTATCAACCTAGAAAATTGGTATTAGCCCCGTAGAGTGTCTAGGTAGAAGTTTTTCCGTCTTGTCAGCGGTTAGGAGTAGAGGATGATTTACCAGATTAAGAAGAAAATTGAAGAGATATGTAGGACAACTAAAGCACACTCAGCTTTCGCTTTCAATAAGATCGCTAAAACCAAAAATTGCTACATAACGTGTGCAGGCAAGACGGATGGAATTGGAGCCCAAACACAAGCTATTCTATCCACTATGCTCTTTGCTCATGACATGGGAATCATGTATGTACATACGCCTTTTAGAAAAGTAGGTCATAATGTAGAGAACTGCAAAGACTGGGAGAATAAGTGGGAGACTTTTTTTAATTTGGGCAAAGATGAGCTGACAACTGATGAAATTGGTGCTTTGAATGTAAATGCTGTTAATCTTGACAATCCAATGAAATTGCGGAAGAAAGAAAACACATTGTATATTCTACCTACTTGCCATTATTACGCGGATGTGTTTCCAAATAGGTATTTAAGATTGAAAGATAAATTTGTTGAAAAATATAATAGTACATCAAAGAAAGAATATGAACTACATTATGATCCTAATAAAATTAATATTGCTGTACATATTAGGAGAGGAGATGTTCCAGGGAATGGAGCAAACTCGTTCAGATATACAGATAATCAATTAATCGCTACACTATTAGATAGAGTTCAGTCGATACTCTCAGATTTTGATTTAGAAGCATCAATCAATCTATATTCCCAAGGTCGAATTGATAACTTTCAAGAGCTGTGGAGAATGAATATAAATTTTTATTTGGACCATTGTGTATTTACAACATTCCATAATTTAGTGTCTTCGGACATACTAATTATGTCAAAAAGTTCTTTTAGTTACAGTGCGGCTCTTTTTTCAGGAGGAGTAAAGATTTACGAGCCCTTTTGGCATAAGCCGCTGAAAGACTGGATAGTTATAAGTAAGCGAGCGGAATTCAAAGAAGTAGTTTTTAAAGACAATGTATATAATATCTTACTAAAAAGAGGTCTCTAACAAAGGCCTCGGATGTCAATAGGTGAAATCGTTCAATAACGGATGGCATGGTACCATTACATCCGATTTTTCACTATAATCGATTACATTCAAAGCCGTGTATCTGACTTTATTTCAATTCACGGGTTCTGCACCAAACATTTATTGAGGATCAAGTCGTTGCAGCCAATACGCTACCACGGGCATCTAAGTTTCATTTACTTTAGGCTCTTCTTTCCCCTCCAAGTAGCTCTCAAAAAAGTCAACTTTCCCTGTGCGCCTTAAGAGATAATATTCCTCCCCTCACTCAATTACAAATGAACTCATTTGCATCGTTTGAACCTTTTCCCTATCGCTCAGATAAGAAAATTTTTCATAAGCATCTTCGGGCGTGTTGACAGTGCGCTATTCTTAGTGAGATAATGAGAATAGAAGGGCTTTATGGATAACACGGACTAATCCTTACTTCTCGTTTAGAAGAAAGCTAAAACCAATTACTTCCTGATAAGGGAATACGAGCCTTGAATAGAACGTCGGATGAAACCAGCGCTTTGCTTGTTATGGTCACCATTGTCGTGGCCGCCGCTGTGTTCATACTTGATCTGATACTTCCCTTAGACATAACGGTCTGGATACCTTATATGGCTCTGGTACTGCTCTCTTTGTGGATACCATCTCGACAGTACACTATCATCGTTGCTATGGTTTGCACGGTACTTATTTTTCTTGGCTTCTTTTTCCCTCCCCATGGAGAGTCGCCCTGGATAGCACTTTTTAACCGCGCTTTTGGTGTGTTTATGATTTGGGCGTTGACTATACTGTGTCTGCTACGCAAGCAGTCGGAGGCACTGTTACGTAAGGCTAAGGATGAGTTAGAAATAAAAGTGGCAGAACGCACGGTTGAATTAAAAAATGCAAACGAACAACTGCAGCTTGAGCTCGACGGACATAAGCAGGCGGAGGAGGCACAACACAATAG
>JBLNAE010000182.1:0-4266 GCA_050259195.1 Ignavibacteriales bacterium | reverse complement strand
TTTTGAGATAGCTTCTACTTAATTAGATGATTTATCAGAATGCTATTAATTTCATCCCAATATTTATTTCAGCCCTCTATGATTCTTTCAGATAGTCATAAACCACTTCACCATAGGGAAGGGTCAAGTCCGTCAGATAATGGACACCGCCGATGACTTCCCTAACCGGAAATTTATGGAGAGGAGCAAGGACACAAGGATGAATATCTAAAGCCGCCGGCCCTTTCCATGCCCATTTGACCTTGACATCTGTCATTTGATACCGAATAAGCTGCATAAGCGCGACCGAGCCATCCACTGATGGAATAATTTTTAAGTTAAAGTTATTCCCTTCCGTCTGTCTTTTGACCTCTTCAAGATCAAGCGCCTCATAGTTATACACCATTGTTCCGGTGGCTACCCTTACCCCGCTGTAATCGAGTGTGCCAATTATCTGATCCCGCACAACTTTCAGAGACGGTTCTCCCCACTTCTTTGGAAATCCCCAGATCTCTTGGCCTCCGGCAATAGGCGGATGATCGTCTAAAAACATGCAGACAACAAATGTCCCTTTCATTCCTTTATAAGTAATAGGTATTGTCAGACCCGATTCTGTCCAACTTCCAAATCCTGTACAAGAAGGCATCCGTATCACTTCAAATTTTACAATCGGCTCAGGCGCACGAAGGGGCTCAGGAACAGCCTCTTCAACCGCCGCCGGATCGGTGCGATATGAAATAACCAAAAACTCCCTATCCCGAAAGTAATAAGGACCCGGGGGATAGGAAGGGAACACAAGCGGCATTGCAAATTGTCTTTTTATGTCGTCCAGTTTCATTTAACACCTCCTATATTTAATCTCATTTTTATTCCCTTCAGAGTTTAACGCTAGGCTACTATAGAAATTGAATTAGAAATTACATTCCGGTGCTAAAAGAGCTTTCTGAAAAAATAAGCTGATAAACCCATAACTAGCCAGATCAACATTGTTAAATACAGGTTTATGATGACCTGCAAAGCATGGGTAAAATTTCACCCGACTTTCCAATAATGCTTAAATCGTAAAGCGGTGAGTTAATGGTAGGTTCCAGGTTTACTTCAATTACCGTCTTTCCTGTCTGCTTCGCCACAAGCCCCATTGATGCCGCAGGCTCCACAACGCCCGATGTGCCGACAATAAGCATTACCTGGCACTTTTCTATGGCTACAAGGGTTTTATCTATTACAGACATTGGTACTATTTCTCCAAACCAGACGACATTGGGCCTTCCAAGCGATCCGCAATCCTTACATCTGGGAGGCAGTTCTTTGAGCGGCACATCATGGCTTTGCTCTATGATTCCACAGCTTATACATCTTATCTGCCACAAGTTTCCATGCATCTCAACGAGGTTCCTGCTTCCGGACAGTTGATGAAGGCCATCAATATTCTGCGTTATAAGAGTGAAGTCGGATTTCTCGTTTTCCAGATCGACAAGCGCGTTGTGCCCGGGGTTTGGCTTCGCCTCCTTTATTATTTTCCTCCTCCACTCATACCATTCCCAAACAAGCTTAGGATCTCTTGCGAATGCTCCTGGCGTTGCAAGCTCCTCCGAACGGTACTCTCTCCAGAGCCCATTTTCCCCTCTAAACGTTGGAACCCCGCTTTCCGCGGAAATCCCCGCTCCTGTGAGAACAGCAATGTCCGAGGCACTCCCTATTATTTCTTTGGCTTCTTTAATTTTATCTTCCATTCCAGGCTGATTGCCCATCAAAGGATTGCACACTAAATTTAATCCCGTTAGTTTTTTTTAGCAATAGCACTTGCTGGGGGAGGTAGGCTGCCTCTGTCCTTTCAAGGTGTATCATCAAAAGGTCGTTCAAACCCGCTTTTCTCTTCCCAATGAAATCACGTTAATCATCCCATTATGAATTAATCCATTCGTCCCAAGGGTTTCTTTACCATATATGTCAAACTCCCCGCCTGAAAAATTAGTTACTTTTCCCCCGGATTCTCTAAGAATCAGAGCGCCAGCCGCAGTATCCCAGGGATGAAGCCCAAGTTCCCAGAAACCGTCGAATCTTCCGCACGATACGTAGCAGAGATTGAGCGCCGCAGAGCCATCTCGTCTTACGGCCTGGGCGCTTCTTATAAAGTTCTCAAAGTGTCTTAGATTTTCGTCTACCATCCACTCATTTTCGTGCGTAAACCCCGTGCATAGGAGACTCTCCTCCACAGCTTTTGTTCTTGAGATCCCTATTCTCTCCCCGTTCATGTAAGCTCCCTTTCCAAGCTCCGCATTGAAGAACTCTTCTCTTGTGGGATCATAAACTACCCCTAATCTTATAATCCCTTCAACCTCAAGTGCAATTGATATTGAAAAAACTGGATATGTATGGGTATAGTTAGTAGTACCGTCTAAAGGGTCAATTATCCAAATGTAAGCTGACGCGCCTCTGCTCCTCCCTCTCTCTTCAGCCAGAATGCCGTGCGAAGGAAAACTCGACTTTATGATTTTGATTATGAGGCTCTCAGAGAGCCTGTCTACCTCGGTAACTAGACTATTCTTGGCTTTATACTCAATTTCTTTTATTCTTCCAAGGTTGTCCCTAAGAATCTTTCCTGCTTCTCGAGCCGACTCTTCAGCAACACTGAGATAATTCAAACCTACTCTCCCCCGGCTGATTTCACAGTATGAGGAATAACAAAATCATCAAGAACGGATTTTATCTTTTCTAAATCCTCGTGCCGAAAGTCCGGCCCTGACTCAGAAAGACTCGCACCCCTTCTCGTAATTTGAAGAACCGCGACTACCTTGTCGGCCAATATGACCGGGTATGTAATCTCTTTTTGAATCGGAGTACCTCCCCTATTCATAAGCCAATCCAAGAGGATGAAACCCCTTTCTTGCGGAACGTTATTCGATATATAAGAGCGTCTGGCAACAACCGTGCGTCCCACTATGCTTTTGCCATCAATAGGAAAGACGTTTCCTTTGAACTCAGGCGGATAGACAAATTCCAGCGATTTCCCGTCACGATGAACACTGAGGACAAAGACGCATCCTTGAGTTAGGTTAAGGATTCCTGAAATTTTTCTATCAAGCTCTATATAATCTATCTCTTTATCTCCATAAACTGAGTATGCATAAAGAGCAAATGCTATGATTATACTCAAATTGCCACATATAAAAAGAGGCAATGCCGGCGAGGAATGAAATAACGGGACAGTCTGAAGACGCGATCTCTTCGCTCCTTTTTCATCTTTGATTAATACTTTAAGCTTATATCAAGTATAATTTTACCATGAGGTTTATT
Organism: Ignavibacteriales bacterium; assembly: GCA_050259195.1. Classification (GTDB taxonomy): domain Bacteria; phylum Desulfobacterota_D; class UBA1144; order Nemesobacterales; family CSP1-2; genus PSLL01. The sequence goes on along the minus strand of JBLNAE010000182.1, from coordinate 990 downwards.
AGAAAGATGGTAAGTTTCGTTTAGGCAGCCAGCAATCAATGCCAAGGCGATAGAGCTAACTTTAACCGCTACCCTGACTGAGACAGTTGATAACTACTTAAATAAATCAGCTTATGTAATTTGTCAGAATTCATCCCAAAAGCTTTATTGGGATACAAAGAATGAGATAGCTCAACGGAAATCATGAGATTTAAATCAGAGATTTGTAGATATAAAAGATACCACCCACCGGATTATTGACCTTTTCTCTTTTAATGAGGCCCATTTTATGGAGCGTGGAAAGACGATTATTGCAATTGGTAAGACTAATCCCCAGTTTCTCCGCTAAATCGTTTGCAGTCACTTTTTTATTTTTTATAACCTCATCGAGAGTTTCTTTTAAATGTTTTTTCAATTCTCCGATGACATACCAGCCCGGTCCTCCATCCACAGCAAGCATAGAGAGCTTTCTTCTCTCAAGCTTTGCTTCTATATCGCCCAAGACCTCTTTATTGTCGCAATCAAGAACCATGTATTTCTCACCGTATTCGCCACCGACCAGCCTCTGGTAAGGAGTTACCACCGCCTCATCAGCAAACGAACCGCTAAATACCCTCACCCCGTCAAGGCTCAGAGTTAAATTCTCTCCCTGCGGTATCTTCTCTATAGCCTGGATTATCTCCTTTTGAGCATCCCTGCCCTCCTCTCTCGTGCCGACCATTTTCCCATATTTCACCATATTAATCTTAGTAGGCATAACCTATTTTCACCGTTTTCAATGAAGATAATAATTCCATCAGAAAAATTTGTCAATAGGGAGGAATTCAGCATGGCCTAGACATTCGGTAACAACTAATAATCAGCTAACCCTAATACTCACTACTAAATAATAGTGGACTTTACCCAGAATTTAAGATAGGGCAAATTCCTCCCTGGTTTAAACCTTAAGCTAAATCTAACCCAGGGGGGAATAAAAATGAAACTAAATGAGGCAATACGCAATCAATTAAA
>JBLNAE010000181.1:0-7131 GCA_050259195.1 Ignavibacteriales bacterium | reverse complement strand
TTCTATGGTTCGACAAGCTCACCAGGAACGGCTTGGCTCAAATACCGTTCACACTGAGCCTGTCAAAAAGTGTATTTGCTTGCCTAAATCCCATCAAATTTAGGTTGACTGACCACTAGTTGCTCCTACTAAATCGCCGTCATGAGACACAGAAAGCACAAGATTAAGCGCCAGCACAGCATGATAAAGGGGCTAAGGGAGTTTTTGGAAGAGAGAATCTCGACTCTCGATTTTGTAGACGGAGTTATCCCAGGCGAGATAAAGGTGGGAAGCGCGACGGGGGAGAACTTGATTGTAAAATACAAATATGCCACTGTAAGCGGCGCAAAGCTAATTGCAAAGAGCGGCTCTTCGATTCAAAAGGTATTCGTCATAACGAGGTTTCCAGAGAGGCTTAAAAGGGTAATTGAAGAGGAATGAGGCGCATAGTAACCTTAACCACAGACTTTGGAATCAAAGACCATTACGTTGGGGCCATGAAAGGGGCTATGCTCACAATAAATCCAGATATTTTAATTGTAGATATTACACACCAAATTCCGCCTCAGGACATCTTTAGCGGAGCCTTTACTCTACGAAACTTTTACTGCTATTTCCCCCAGGGGACAATTCATGTCGCGGTTATTGATCCGGGAGTAGGCAGCGGAAGAAAACCCATAGCCTTAGAGGCGGGCGGATACATATTCGTAGGACCCGATAACGGCGTCTTTACGTTCGTTTGCCGCGAATCGAAGTCCGTAAGGGTTTTTGAAATCTCAAATCCCAAATATATTCTTCCCAACGTGAGTCATACCTTTCATGGAAGAGACATATTCGCTCCTGCTGCGGCGCACATCTCCCTGGGTGCTTCGCTGAAAGATTTAGGGAAAGGTGTAGAGAAACCCGTGATGATTTCAATTAAAGAGCCGGAAATTCGAAGCGACGAAATAATAGGTGAGTTTATCTATACGGACTCTTTCGGAAACCTGATCTCAAATATTCCTGCTAAACTCATAAAGACTAGATCAAGAATTTATGTGGGCAAGAGAATAATAAATGGTATATCTAAGTCCTACGCAGGTGCCGGAAAAGGAGAGCTTCTTGCAATCATTGGAAGCTCAGGTCTACTAGAAGTTTCTGTAAATCAGGGCAGGGCGTCTGATGTAATTAGAAATAGAGGGAAAAAATCTGAGAAACTAAAGAAGATGCCGCGGATCCGTATTAGGAGGGGATGAAACGGAGTTTTATCTTCTCGAGCTTCCGATTGAAATATACTGTTCATCCGCTCTTTTTCTTTGTTCATCGGTAAGCCTCTTTAAAACCCTCATGGAACGCTCAAATTCTGATGCGGGTCTAATCTCAAGATACCCCTTTTCTACGGCACGCTTAAAAATTCTCTCTCCTTTTTCAGACCTTACGATAATTATCGTCCACCCGTCCGAACCCACACCGCCTGCTGAAATGTCCGCATGTTCCGCGCTAAAATCGCCGCAATAATTGCACTGGCTTCTCTGGTACACTCTTGCTTCCAGAAGCGGGGTTTCAATCCTCATTCCGTCATTCATATCTGTAACAATCTTGCCCTTTACGTTTACTTTAACCACATCCTGAGGATTTAATCCGAGCTTTCCTTGAAGATACTCATATACAAATCCATCAAAGACAAACGTTTCTGTACAGAGAAGCCCTATTGAGAGCTGAACGGCTTCGACATACTGCTTGAGATGTTTATTTTGCCTCTCTACGTTCTTTTCTCCTCTTTCGGCGGCAATGAAATCCGTATCGGCTCCTAAAGTCGTTCCGTATCCCGACACTTCGCATGAAACTCCAACCAGAGCGAGTTTTTTTAGCTTGTATTTGTCCACCGCTTCTTTAAGAGCCAGAGGCGTCGCGCAGTACGTGTACCAGGATTTTGCATTCTGCATAAGCTCGTCTACTGTTCTTATAACCTTCGGCACAGGATCAAGCCACATTTTTTCAGAGCCTACGGCTACGGCCGCACCTTCAATTATCCCTTCTTCAAAAGCGCATCTGAGAATCTCGGTCACGGCTCCCCCGTCTTGTGCCCTTGCAACCAAGTTCGGGTTTGTGCTCCTTGCGGCGCATATAAACCTCGCGACGCCGTAGTATTCACCGTCGCGCCTCGCTCTTCCAAATGTCCGCACGTCTATCTCTTCAGGCTTGATTGGTTTCATGTGATCTGGCCCCAATCTCTCACATGCGTTTGCACAGACATCGCATCCAACCTCTTCACTTATTGGACAGAAATCGAAATCACCTTTCGGTTTTGCCACATAAGGAAACATTGAGACAGGGTCGTATTTTATGACTCCGTAAGGACACGTCACAACGCACATTGAGCAGCCGCAGCAACTCCCAAGCGCCACGACCTCATTCATCATCCTGTTAAATGTCTTTTTAACCTGAACCGATACTGATTCGCTCATCTAAGTCTTCTCCATCTTTATTAATTACCTAGCTACAAATAAAGTAATTAACGCAGGGGCATGTTGCAACATGCTCCTACCATTCGCATTCCTTAACTACTATTCTCCATCTTTACTAAACATCTTTACTATGTCGTAAGTGGTTGTTCTCTGAGCAGGTATGCGCCCGATTTCTCTTGTGAGGCGGCGAAATTCATCGGGCGGAAAATACTGGCCGTGCTCGGCTCCCGCTGCACGGGAGATGTGCTCTTCCATCAAGGTTCCGCCGAAATCGTTTGCCCCCGCCGTAAGAGAAAACTGTGCAAACTCGGGCCCCTGCTTTACCCATGAGACCTGAATATTGTTAATCCAACCGCGAAGCATGAGCCTTGATACACCATACATCTTTAGCTGGTCGAGGTCTGTAGGGCCTGGTCTCACCTTCCCCTTAGATTTCCTAAAAAGCCTCGTTTTCCATGGAATAAATCTCAGGGGCACAAACTCAGTAAAACCCCCGGTCTCTTTCTGAATATTCCTTAAAACCCCGATGTGCTTAGCCCAATGGTATGGCCTGTCAACATGGCCGTACATTATGGTTGATGTTGTTCTCATTCCGAGTTTGTGGGCCTTTTTAACGACTCTAATCCAGACCTCTGTGGGAATCTTTCTGGGGGCAATTATCGTCCTTACCTCTTCGTCAAGAATCTCCGCAGCCGTGCCAGGAAACGTATTATGCCCAACGTCCTTTAGCATCTCAATAAAATCCTCTTCACTGATATTGAGGGTCTTTGCGCCGTAATAAATCTCAAACGGAGAAAAAGCATGGGTGTGCATGTCGGGGACGGCCTTTTTCACAGTCTTTATAAGCTCCACATAAAACTTTCCATCAATATCGGGGTGCATTCCGCCCTGCATGCAGACCTCAGTCGCACCCAGCTCACGGGCTTGTCTGGTTTTGTTTGCAATCTCATCCATTGTGAGGAAATACGCCCTCTCATCGCCCTCAGGAGCCATGAAGTTACAAAAGCCACACCATGTGTCGCATATATTTGTAAAATTAATGTTTCGGTTTATCACATAGGTAATAACGTCTCCCACATCCTCGCGCCTTATCTCATCCGCGGCAATCGCAAGAAGGGAAATTTCATCGGCATCCTGCATATTAAAAAGATGCTCTCCCTCTTCCGCCGAAATCTCATTCCCGATAAGGGCCTTATTAATTATCTCCGCTGTCCTCCCATTTACCCTTGAGAGGAGCCTGTCTAAGCCCAGAGTTCTATTCTCATCTATTTTCTGTTTTATCTCATCTATCTCCATTTTGCGCCTCCTGTGATATGTAGCCCGAATTGTCAATGACCTTTATTACGGAATCCAAGACCTTTCCGCTTAAAAATTCCTCCCCTATAAATTCAGGATATATCGGGAGCCTTTCTCTTAATTCTAATCCAATTTCACTTAAGGCCCTCTCCATTATCTCTACCTGCGGCCAGGGAGCTTCCGGGTTTACATAATCAATCGTAATGGGAGAAACCCCGCCGAGATCGTTTGCTCCGGCAAGAATAAGGAGAGGGAACGCCTTCGGATTAAGGTTCGGGGGGATTTGAATATTCATTCTTTCTCCAAATATAAGCCTCGCAACGCCTACAGTTTTAACCATATCGAGAAATGTTGGAACCCGGTGTCTCTCCATAGGGATTCCCGGCTTTGGACTGAAGTTTTGGATTATTATCTCCTGGATGTGTCCGTAATCATCCCAGAGACTTTTTATGGCGAGGAGGGAATCTATTCTTTCTTCGAAGGTTTCGCCTATTCCTATGAGAATGCCCGATGTCCACGCAATCCTCAGCTCTCCCGCATCCTCCATTGTTTTTACCCTGAGTTTGGGTACTTTATCGGGGGAACCGTAGTGGGCCTGACCCTTTTGAAGAAGCCTTGGACTGATGTTCTCAAGCATAAGCCCCATGCTTGCGTTTGATTCTCTAAGCAGAGAAAGCTCATCGCGATCTGCAACCCCCATATTTGTGTGCGGAAAGATGTTCTCTTCAAGTCCTTCCTCGCACATAGCCGTCAAATACCCCGCCGTAGTTTTATATCCAATTTTTCCCAGGGCATCGCGATAAGCTGAATATTTAAGTTCCGGCTTATCTCCAGTTACAAAGAGAAGCTCCGTACACCCCAGGCGCGCTCCCTTTCTTGCCATATTAATGACCTCATCCGGCGGGATAAAAAGCTCTCCTTCGGGTCTAGGGTAGTGATCGGAGAAGGAGGGTTTTAGGGCACCGCCTTCAGGCTCAATCTTAAACGTGCAATATCCACAGCGATCCCGGCAGAGCCTTGTAAGTGGCACAAACACATTTTTTGAAAATGTAATCGGCTTCTTACCTCTTTTCCTGAGACGAGAAGCAGCAAGAACTAGGAAAGCGATTTCATCTTTATCCAAATTCATAAGAAAAATAGCGTCTTCTCTATTTATCAATTCATCTGAAGTCACTTTAAGGAATATTTCTTCTAACCTTGGAGATGGAGCCGTCAATGAGGACTCTTCGATACCGAAGAGACTGAACATGCTCCTTATTTTTCCCGAGCCGAAGAGTTCTTGGGCTTCATTAACGAAAGAGGTCATTATCGGGATTCCTCAAGAGTTTTTTCGCGCCTTCTGCGCTCTTCTCATAATCGTATCCTCTTATAATAACAACGGGAATGCCTTCGGTCTTTCCCATGACCAATCCTGCCGCTCCTGAAATCTCATCAGCCACGGCAAGGACTGTTGCGTGAAGGTCGTAACCCTTTGAATCTTCTTTACCCCTGTAATCCTTGAGGGGATTTATCCCATAGCATCCGATTGCTATCTGGACAAGCCCCTCTCTCCAGGGTCTCCCCACTGTATCTGTTATTATAACTGCCACATCAAGACCGAGTTCACCTCCGAATCCTTCTGCAAGTCCCTTTGCAGACCCATCAGGGTCGTCGGGAAGAAGTGTCACCTCTTCTCCCCCGCTTACATTTGACATATCCACACCGGCGTTAGCACAAACAATCCCTTTAGTGTTTTCCACTATTAGCCTGCCTTTATCCATTCTCACGATTCTTCTGGATTCTCTTAGTATTATTTCCACAAATCGGGGGTCTTTGTCAAGGAGTTTTGAAATTGTCAAAGCAAAGGGGGACGGAGAAGTATCACTAATTTTTACAATCTGCCCTTCTGATTTTGAAACTATCTTTTGAGCAAAGACAAGAATATCCTTATCTTGAATCACTATATCCTGATTAAATGCGGCATCAATCACTATATTTACGAGGTTATCCCCCGGATTAATCTCAGGAAATACTGAAAGAGGTATGATCTCGATCCCGTTTGGCATTTTAATTCCTAAGTCTCGGATTAGAAGTACAACTATTATACCCAATCCTTCTCTTTGAGAATCTCAGAGATTTAAAAGGGTAAGAACTTCACCCAATTAACAAAACCTTGAGGTTCTGCCGCTTTGGCAATGATTCCTAAATCGGAGTTGTAATAATTTATCCTCATCCACTTAGCTTGCCTCATCAAAAAGCTTCAAAACCGTCTCTCCGAGCCTCCGGGATTTTTCATCATTTGACATTATTGTATCGGTAACTGTGGGCTTTATTCCGATTGACCTTATTGAATCTGCTTCATAGGAATCCTTTTCATCAATCACAATCTCATCCAAAAAATCCCCGTAAAGCTTAGCCACCTGAGTTGATGAAACTTCTAAACCCAATCCCCTCATTAGCCTGTCCGCAGGGCCTTTTAATGGTGCTCCGCCTACAAGGGGACTTATTGCAACGACTTTTGTTTTGGCTCTCTGAAGTGCCTCTCTAATACCCTGAACCGCAAGTATCGGGCCAATGCTTATAATCGGATTACTTGGACAAATTATTATCCCATGTGATTCTTCTATTGCTTCAATAACCCCAGGGGCAGGGTTTGCTTTTTCTATTCCCTCTATGGATATTCCTTTTACTCGCGGGTTCATTCTCGTTTTAATCAGATATTCTTGAAAATGCATTTCCCCCTCATCCGTTAATATCCATGTCTCTACATCATCATCAGTCATAGGGAGAATTTTTATGTTATTGATTTGGAAGGCTTTGGCTATAATGGAGGCAATTTCAGATGGAGAGAGTCCGCTATTTCTTAAATGAGTCCGATAGACGTGAGTCGCTAAGTCGCGGTCTCCAATATTGAACCAGGTTTCGATTCCAAACCTTCCAAGCGCTTTGAGACAGTGGAACGAATCTCCTTCAATCCCCCAGCCCTTTTCTCTATCGGCAATCCCTGAGAGCCAGTGGATGATCGTGTCAACGTCGGGAGATATCTTTAGTCCGGAGATTTGTATATCATCTCCCGTATTAACTACCACAGTAAGCGATTCATTTCCGAGAATTTGGGAGAGGCCCTTTAGAAACTTAGCGGCTCCAACCCCTCCGCCAAGGGCTGTAATCATCGGATTAACCTTTTTGAGATTTGATCGGCGTAAGACAGAGATTTAATTCGGGTTTATTCTATCCTAATGCCAGATTCGAGGTTTAGGATATGCAAGCGAACACCCACTGTCAAGCTTTGATCTAACTCATGCATGCCTCTAATACCAATTCTCTAGGTTGATAGTGCATTGACTGCTTCCATGAAATACGAATATCCAGTTAATGAAGCTATGGCTGAACAAGTATATTGTTTCAATATTTCAGCCACTGTTCCCTT
>JBLNAE010000180.1:0-16835 GCA_050259195.1 Ignavibacteriales bacterium | reverse complement strand
ATTTAATTGATTGCGTATTGCCTCATTTAGTTTCATTTTTATTCCCCCCTGGGTTAGATTTAGCTTAAGGTTTAAACCAGGGAGGAATTTGCCCTATCTTAAATTCTGGGTAAAGTCCACTTAGGTTTTTAATTGTGATTCCATCTGTGTTGTGCTATCTTTAAAAGACAATGAAGTGCCCTAATTGTGGATTCAACAGTTTTGATTACTTGAGCGCGTGTAAAAGATGTGGAAATCCGCTTGAAGCAAACCCGATGTCTAAGGCTATTTATGAATCCATCACCGAGGCAGGAAAGCAAAAGAGCGCAAAAGTGAATGAAAACGCGATAGAAAAACCCGTATCCGTCGCTGTATTGCCTGCACCTGATTTATCTCGCGTAGAGACCCCGTCGGGGGTTTCGAATGAGCCTCATATTCGATCAATCTCAACCGAGACGTTTGCGCCGGATAAAAATAAAGAGAAAGAAGATAAAGCTCTGAATTTGTCCATTCCTTCTGATTTCTTGCCTTATAGGCTTTCATCCAAGGAATCTCAACAGGAAGAAGAGAGTGATATGGGATCGCCTGTTCTTTTCACGTCTCCCGTCTATAACTCCTCGCCTGAGGAGTTCCGGCCTAAAGAAGAGACGATTTCTTTTGATTTTGCTGGAATTGGTTCGAGGGTTAAGGCATTTATCATTGATCTCATACTTATTTTTGGAAGTGCGACGCTTACACTTGGAGTTGGTCTTTTCTTCATCGGCGCTGGTTTTAGTGGTGACCGAGGGAGAATTATGGATGTGCTAATTCCGATATATGTTATTCTGCTTTTCTTAGGCTCTACTTATTTTGTTTTTCTTGAGGGGTTTACGGGGAAAACCATAGGAAAGATGATCTTGGGAATCAGGATAATAAGAGATGACGGAGAATCAATGAGGCTCTGGGAGGCTTTCGTAAGGTGGCTTGGATATTATGTATCCGCATTTTTCATATTTATCGGGTTTATCTGGGCCATTTTTGATTCAAAGAATCAGGCTTGGCATGACAAATTTGCCGGGACTTATGTTGTAAAAGAATAATTAAGAATTGAAGATTGGAATTAGTCCCTGGTTCCTGTAAATAGTCCTTTATGAAATTTATTGACGAAATAAATCGAAAGATTGAGGAAAAATCAGAGGAGATTGAGAACTGGATAGACGAGCAGTGCCGGAAAGTAAATGTTCCGCTCTATACGTCGGTTGATCTCAGGATTTCTCGCCATAAAATCACTCCCGTTGATACAAACATATTTCCCGCCGGGTTTAATAACCTCTGTTCGGTCTTTAGAGAATGCGCGGCCAAACTTTTTAGAGAGCACTTTACTCAGAGTTATCCGGGGGCGAAAAGGATTCTCATAATCCCCGAGCTTCACACAAGGAACCCTTACTACTGGGAAAATATATACGTAATTAAATCCATTCTTGAGAGCGTGGATTTTCTGGTCGGGGTTGGACTTGTAAGTGACGAGCTTTATGAGGACGAAGTGACGTTTAAAACCGTAGCCGGAGAAGAGGTCAAGGCTCTCAGATTAAAAAGAGACGGCAACACGGTTTTTATTTCGAACTTCACTCCAGACCTCATTTTGATAAATAATGATTTTTCATCAAAGTGTCCCAAGATACTGAGAGATATTCGGCAACCCGTTGAGCCTCCGGTAGAAATCGGCTGGCATACGAGAAGAAAGAACGTTCACTTTGATTTCTACAATAAACTCGCTCGCGAGGTTGCGGAGATAATTGGGATTGATCCCTGGATAATCTCTATAAAAACGGTCTCCCAAAGCGGGGTAGATTTTGACGACCCCGAAGATCGTGAAAAGGTAGCTCGGTCTGCGGACTCGGTTCTCAATGAACTTGGAGGCGAATACGCAAAGAGGGGCATCCAAGAAAGTCCGTTTCTTTTCGTAAAGAGCAACTCAGGTACTTATGGAATGGCCGTAATAAGCGTATTCGGGGCAGATGATATAAGGACACTCAACGCCGAAGGAAGAAAGCAGATGAGGGTCTCAAAGGGGGGGAAGCCCGTAAGGGATGTGGTGATTCAGGAGGGAATACCGACCTCGTTGAGATTGGGGTCTGAAGCCGTAGGAGAGCCTGTAATTTATCTAGTTAAAGCAAAAACGGCAGGCGGTTTTCTCAGGCTAAACAAGGGAAAAAGCGAATTTGACAATTTAAACACAAGGGGAATGGAATTTTCATGCCTTTCCTTTCAAAAGGAAGGTGCCTGTGAAAAGGGAGAATGCGAGAAATTCTTCTCTCTTGCGTGTCAATTAATTGCTCGCACGGCGACCATCGCGGCAGGATACGAGATAGAAAAGATTCTCAAAGAAGGCGGATGCAGGGACGAGGCTCCTTAGCCTTCTTCAATTAAGTTTTCGGTCTTCCAAATAATGGCGAACAAGTCCCTCACCTATCATCAAAGACTGTGCGTTTAATTATATTTGCAGGCGAATTGACTTTGTGTTAATTTAGCTCTTAAAGAAAATAATCCCAACTCAGGAGCCGTATATAAATGTATCCAACAATTAGCATGGGTAATTTTTCAATTTCTTCATATACGGTAATGATGATTATTGGTTTCCTTGTTGCCTATAAACTGTGCGGGAACGAGTTTAAAAGAAAGGGTTTAGGAGAGGACCTTCTCGATATGGCCTTTGTCGCAAGCATAATCGGAGGTCTTATAGGAGCGAAGATTCTCTTCCTTTTAGAAAATTTAACGCTCTCACAATTCATATCGGACCCTGTAAGGTACCTCTCGTCAGGGCTTACATACTTAGGGGGTTTTGTGGGCGCGACTCTGCTTTTTTTTGCTGTCATGAGGATAAAGAGGGTAAACTTTTGGCTCGCTACCGACGCAATGGCTCCAATTGTCATCACTTATGCGATTGCAAGGATTGGCTGCTTTCTTGTGGGCGACGACTACGGAACCCCTTCCGATCTTCCATGGGCTATGGCTTTCCCAATAGGTTCTCCTCCGACAAATCAAAGCGTGCACCCAACACAAATCTATGAAATACTCCTAACACTGGGGATATTTATTTATATATGGAGGGTTCGTAAAAAAAATATGCCTGTTGGCTGGCTTTCATCAATGGTTTTAATACTGACCGGCGTGGAAAGATTCCTTATAGAGTTTATAAGGCATACGACGCCAAGTTTTATTCCAGGAATCTCTTTAGCTCAGCTTATGTCTCTTGGATTAATAATTGCAGGAGTTTTAAAGCTCGTCCAGATCAGAGTCCAGGAGAGAAAACTAGAAGAGCCTGTTAAAGCTTGATTGTAAATGCGAATCTGGTATTCGCCCATCCTCAGGACAGTGCCCCTACGAAAGTCCATTCTCAATAACGCCGTCTTGCATCTGATAAATCTTATCGGCAAGGTCTGTGATTCTATTGTCGTGCGTGACAATTACTACAGACTTATTTTCCCTATCGGCAAGGCTTTTGAGAAGCTCGATTACCATTCGCCCGTTTTGGGAATCAAGGTTGCCCGTAGGCTCGTCTGCTAGGATAATATGGGAATTCCCGGCAAGTGCTCTTGCGATCGAAACCCTCTGCTTTTCTCCTCCGCTCATATCTCTTGGCAGAAAATCGCATCTGTCTCCCAATCCAACCTGCTCAAGTAATCTCCGCGCCTCCTCCTTTGCTTCTTTGCCTTTTACGCCCTTGAGGTTTAAAGAGACCTCTACGTTCTCAAGAGCCGTAAGAGCGCTCAGGAGATTAAAGTGCTGGAATATAAACCCTATATGTTTTCTTCTCGTCAGGGGAAGCCTGTTTTCATCCCAGTCACTTATCTCTTCTCCCGTAATCCGCACATATCCCTTTGTTGGCTTCAATATGCATCCCATTACCGATAGAAGCGTTGTCTTTCCGCTTCCTGAAGGGCCCATAAGAAGAGCCAATTCTCCTGCATTTACAGATAAATTCACCCCCTTTACAGCGTGAACCTTCACCGAGCCTTCTTCGTAAACCTTATGTACGTCAATTACCTCTATCTGTTTCATCGCATCTAGTATCGGAAAAAATTACTTTAACCACCAAGACACGAAGGCACAAAGGAGAAGTATAGGTTAAAATTACAGATTCTACTTCGCGTCTTAGTGCTTTTGTGGTTAGATTTTTGTTGGTACTAGGCCCTAAACACAATCACCGGGTCAACCTTTGCTGCCTTCTGAATTGAGATGAATGAAGAAAGAAGGCACATAAACACGGTTATGAAAAACATTGCCACTATAAGCTGAGGGGTCAAAACCAGAACCACTCCGAGGCGTTCGTACAAGCTCCTTGTAAGCAGAGTAAACGCAAAACCGAGTCCATATCCGATGCACGCATTGATGAGCGCTTGCTGAAAAATAATTTTGTAAATGTCCATGTTTGTAGCTCCAATCGCTTTGAGCGTTCCGAATTCGCGCAGGTGCTCCATAGTGGATGAATATATCGTCTGTCCGACAATTACGGTTCCTACTATGAATCCAAGGAGCACTGTGACTCCAATTCCAATCCCTATTCCGGTCTGAACCCTCCAGTACCTTCTCGTTTTTTCGCTGAAGTCCTTTTTTGTATAAACGTCAACGCCACTCATTGTCTCCCTCAGTTTTTCCACGACCAAATTAACATTTACCCCCGGCTCAAGTTTTACCAGGACAAAGGTGGTTTGATCGTCTCTCATTATTCGCGAATAATTTTTTGCGGTTTTGTAAGAGGTGAAGGCTATGGGATATGTCGTAAATGATTTCACGCCCTGGCTTATTCCAACGACCTCGGTCTGCCTGTCAAATATCTCTACCTTGTCGCCGGGCTTGACTTTCAGCCTTCTCAATGAGGACTCGTCAACTATAACTGAATTTCCGACCTTTACGTCTTTCATATTCCCCTCTTTCATCTTCCAGGGACCGCCGACACCGGTTTCTGGATTAAAGCCAATTATCTGTACAGATTCTGTAGCGCCATTTCTGAGTTTCATAAGCCCCCAGGTTTGAGCGAGTTTTTCAACCCAGAGCACCCCATTGACTTCTCTTACCTTATCTATCTTATTTTCTGAAAATGGTTTTGCCGAGTCGAAATTCAACACGTTCTTGGATGTAATCCAGATGTCCGCAGGAGAATGGTCAATAATCTGCGAGGCGTTGCTTACGAATCCAAGATATGCTCCGATCTGAGCGGTCATAAGAACCACCGCAAACATTATTCCCACAAGCGTAATGGCGAGCCTGGTTTTATCATAGAATAGATTGCGCCTTGCGATGGATACCATAAACTAAAATGATAGCTGATGGAGACAAAGAGGGTAGGGTTAAGAATGTGAAATACTACTTAGTTTTGGGAATCGTTAAGGTAAGCATTTGAGAGGACTTAGCCCCTTCAGGGTCGGAGGCTGTTACTTCAACCTTATATTCTCCGGCGTCTTTCTCATCGAAATCCCAAGTGATAAGACCCGTTTTAGGGTCTATTGACATTCCTTTGGGGGCATCTTTTAGGGTAAATTCAACCGGGTCCCCATCAGGGTCCTCGGCCTTTACGGCGTACCTAAATTTCCCTCCTTCCATTTTCGCCTCAGGTTCCGAGGTTATTCTTGGAGGAGAATTTGGAATCGTAACCTCTCCTTCTACCCTCCAGATTCCTTCATCTTTCCCATCATACGGAATGACTTCCACCGAGATTTTATCTCCTTTCTTAAAATCGTTCTGCCATTCCAGAACCTCACCAACTGCCCCTGTGATTTTCTCTCCATTTCTCTTCCACTGGTATCTGAAACTAATGTCATCTCCATCCAAATCCTTTCCCTTTGCGACGGCTCTTAATCCTCCTCTTGGGTTGTTATCCGAAACATAAACAATATTGATTGATGTAACCTCCGGAGGATGATTTTTCCCTGCACGGGCGGGCGATTGGGAGGTGTTGGATGCCTTCCCCTCGATACTTTTTTGAACTTTAGGCTCTCCCTTTGATATGGCTTGGGAGGGAGAGTTTTGAGAGGTTTTGGTTTCCCCGCCTTTGTCTTCTGATCTGCTGCACGAGAAAACAATTAGCAGAGAAACCAAAAATATCCTGAAGAGTGTTTTGCTCATATATTGCATCTACTCTTTTCTAGAAACCTTCTTTAGAAGCCGAAGCCTTGCCGCACGCGCTCTTTTTTTCTTCTTGTCGCTCGGCTTTTCATAATGATCTCTTTTTCTTAGCTCCGAGATGATTCCCTCCTTTTCAACGAGCCGTTTGAATCTTCTAAGGGCGTTATCAAGGGTTTCGTTTTTCCCAATCATTACTTCTGCCATTTATTCTGTCTCACCCCCTTTTTGTTCTCATTTTTTCTAATTTATAGAAACATATTGATGGCTTTTAAAAATTTAATCGGATAATGAAAGTCTGCTATCCTACCAATTGGTGAGGCATCAACTTGCCCATTCCTACAGTTATATAATTAATAAATCAAAGATCGTCAATGCGTCTCTATATTATAGATAAACGTTAAGCCAGAAAGTAATCGGTGTCAAGCTATTCGGCTTTTATATCGAAATCCTCAAAATCAAGGGTCTCCTTAGGCTCAAAGAGGATTTCCACTCCGCGTTCTGTCCCAAGTTGCTTGAGACCCTCCGACTCGATCTTGCTCAGAGTTTTTATGACCTCCGGGTTTGAGCGCACCAGAATTTTCCTCACAAGGGGTTTTGCGATATGGCTTTTTATCTCTCTTATAATCTCATAAGAGGCTGTCTCTTTAGATTTTACATATCCGACTGAGCCACAGCGGCCACATGACTCGGAGAGGGATTTAAGAAGGCTTTCTCTTATCCTCTGACGGGTCATCTGAACGACCCCAAAAGAGGACATCTCAAGTATCGCAGAGCGGGCTTTGTCTCTTCTCAGGGCTTCAATGAAGGTTTGAAAAATCCCTTCTCTTTTTGAGCGGTTCTTGAGGTCAATGAAATCTATAACAATTATTCCGACGAGGTTTCTGAGCCGTATCTGGCGCGCTGCCTCAGAAGCTGCTTCCATATTAATCTTGAATATAGTCTCTTCCTGAGTGTTGCCGCTCAGGTATCTCCCCGTATTTATATCTATTACGGTTAAGGCCTCAGCCTCTTCTATAATAAGGTGTCCACCTGATTTAAGCCAAACCTTTTTTTCAAAAATCTTCTTTATCTCAGGCTCTATTCCAAATTGAACAAAGAGAGGAGTCTGGTCCCGGTACAGTTCAATATTGGTGCTCAGTTCTGGAAAGCGCGACATAAAATAACTCGAAATTTCCTTATAAACGTCCTCTGAGTCTGCGATTATCCCCTTTACATCGCTTGTAATCAGGTCTCTTACTACCCTTATATGGAGGCTCGGCTCCTCGTAAAGAAGCACCGGGGCCTTTTGTTCATCCGACCTTTTTTTGATCTCCTCCCAAATCGTGGTTAAATACTCCATATCCTGTCTTATCTCGTCTTCTGTTCGCCCCCAGCTTGCCGTTCTTGCAATAAAACCAACTCCCTTGGGTTTAGAGCTTCTTATAAGATCGCTCAACCTTTTTCTTTCCTCTTCGTCCTCTATCCTTCTTGATATTCCCACAAAGTCGGCGGTGCCAAGAAATACAAGATATTTCCCAGGGAGAGCAATATGCGAGGAGAGCTTGGCGCCTTTTCCGCCGGCGGACTCCTTTAAAATCTGCACTAGAACCTCCTGTCCCTCTCGAAGCATGTCCTGAATCAGGTGCTTGGCCTTTTTTCTTTGCGCCTGTATTTCGTCCTCTTCTAGAAAGAATTCAAGGAACGAGTCCTCGTGCACGTCTTCTACGGAGATAAACCCCGACCTTTCAAGCCCAAGATCAATAAAGGCCGCCTGCATTCCAGGAATAACCTTTCCGACCTTTCCCTTATAAATGTTGCCGACCGTTCGAGGCTGTGATTTTCTCTCCACATACAACTCGGCAAGTGATCCGTTCTCTATAACGGCAACCCTGGTTTCATTGAAGGTCACGTTTATAAGAATGAGGCTTTCCATATTGTATCTGTCCTGAGCGCTTGTGAATTTCGAGCGCTGTATGCGTTAATTATAGACTATAAGTTAAGTATATGAAAGATTGGAGAGGCTAATTGAGTTTACTAAACGTGTAAAGAGTAGGCAATGAATGTAGGGAACCCCTGATGGTTTTGATTTATCGGGAGGTAATAGGTCTCAATTAAGCCTTCAAAAATCATGGACCTCTTTTTAATTGTTTCAAAAGGGTGTAAATTTCTGTTAAGTATAAAAGCGGGGTTTAAATTAGAGGTTCTTAGGAGATAAACTTAAAGGAGGTATTAAAAGGATGCGCCTAAAGTTAATTCTGGCGGCAGTTTTCTTAGGCGGTATGGCTTTAGCTCAGGAACTTCCAGAGCCTAAAGGTGGCGTAACTATATATGTAATTCGTCCCGGAGATTCGCTCTCGAAGGTATCAAAAAGGTTTTTTAATAACCCGCTTCTCTGGCCCCGTCTTTGGGAATTGAACCCATACATTGATAATCCTAACCTTATATATCCCGGCGATGTACTCTCTCTAAAGCCTGCTCCGCCTAAAGTCCCTACGCTCCCGGTGGTCAAAATTACTCCTGAAATTAAAGTAAAAACTGTGGAAGTGATTGAACCTCCGCCTCCTGTGTTTTTCTACTCCCGCGCAGGTGGCGAAGGTTTTGTACTGCCCGATGAATGGGAGCATATGGGCACCATTATTAGCTCTGAGCCGCCTAAGATTCTCCTTGGCAAAGGCGACGTAGTTTATGCAAACGTTGGCTCAGAGGATAGCGTTCAGCCGGGAGACAAATTTACCATATTCCGTTCGTCAAAACCCGTGCTTCATCCTTTAACCGGCAGGAAAGTTGGATATAAAGTGGCTGTTCTCGGAGAGCTTGAGATATTAGAAGTTTTAGGAAAGAAAGTGTCATCCGCGAAAATCACGTATTCATATAGGGAGATAACGCGCGGAGCGAGGATTAGACCCCTTGAGCCTTTTGTAAAAGAGGTGGTGCTTAAAAAGGGGGTTCAAAAGGCCGATGGATATGTAATTGCTACTCTTAATAGCATAGAACTAAGCGGCAGAGGAGATGTTGTCTACATTGACGTAGGTCAGGAGAATGGAGTAGTCCCTGGAAATACATTCTCAATCTACAAACTCCCTCGCAGGGCTTTTGACCCGGATGCCGGAAGAGATGTGGTTATCCCTGGTGCCTTACTTGGAAAGCTCGTCGTGCTTAATGTTCAAAAAGAGGCGGCCACAGGGATTATTATCGAAAGTGCGAGGCAGATAGAAAAGGGCGATGTAGTAAGATTAGACCTTTAGATTGTGGGGACGACTCTGATTATTTCTATTTCTCGCATGAGGTCGCCCTTGCTAATTCTCTCTAATTTTGGATTTCTGTGCTTCCCCTGTCATTGGGACGAATCGAACGGGGGTTATGGTCTTCATGTCCGTGCCCTTATCGGTTTTTTTAATAAGAAGAAGTTCCTGATACTGTGCTCCAACTGGGATTATCATTCTGCCATTTGTATTGAGCTGTTCAATAAGCGGCTGAGGCATGTGGTCTGGGGCGGCTGTGACGATTATTGCATCAAATGGCGCGAATTGGGGCCAGCCCCTATACCCGTCGCCGATTTTGTAATGTATATCCTCATAGCCCAGGGATTTTAGAACCTGCTGTGCCTTCTCTGAAAGAGGTTCAAGTATTTCTATTGTGTAGACCTTGCATCCCATCTCGGCGAGTATCGCCGTTTGATACCCGGAGCCTGTACCAACTTCAAGCACCTTTTCTCCGCTATTTAGTCTCAAGAGTTCTGTCATAAGGGCGACGATATAGGGCTGAGATATTGTCTGCTCTATTCCTACCGGAAGAGGATTATCGCCATAGGCAATGTCTCTTAAATTTTCGGGAACAAACTTATGTCTTGGTATCTTGAGCATTGCACGAATGAGCTTTGAATCCCGAATCCCGCGCGAGATAATCTGTGTCTCAACCATCTCCCAGCGCTTCTGCGCGTAAACATTATTGTCATCTTCGGGTATGGAAAAATTGGCGAGCAAAAAGATAGATAGAAGGGTTAAAGCCAATATAAAAAATTCCATAAATATGTCCTAGATTAATTATTTGTAGCGAGAAACCCAAGGATTCTTCCCAGAAGTAATCCTTGAAACTTATCTCTTAAAAGAGATTCTACCGAACGGGCAGTTTATAATCAAGCTGGATGAGGTGATTACCAATTCTGTAAAAGTAAAAAATCTCTTCTCCGTGTGCTCTCTGCCTAAAATCATTTAAAGAATCTTTGAAATCACTAAATCTGCCCCTTCGTAGGGGTCTATTTCCCCATTTTTGACCAGGGCTAAAATTCTCTTCATTTCACCGCCTTTTAGTTTTTCAGAAATCTTGCATTCTATAATTTCCGATATGATCTGCGAGAACTCCTCTTCTCGTCTTTTTTCTCTTTTCTCCCTAAGCAGGTCGCTCTCGATCTGAAATGCCTTATGACTCTCAATGGCTTTTACCACATCCTCTATTCCCCGGCCCTCGTGCGCGCGTGTAAGGACGACCGGGATTTTCCATTTATCCTCTCTCGGTTTTAGAGAGGTCATATATTCAATTTCTCTTGACAGCCTGTCTGCTCCCTCTCTATCGGCCTTGTTCACGATAAAAACGTCTCCGATTTCCATAAGTCCTGCCTTCATAGTCTGAACCGAATCGCCCGCTTCAGGGACAAGCACAACGAGCACGGTATCTGCAAGCTTTACAATGTCAAGCTCTGTCTGTCCCACGCCTACGGTTTCTATAATTATATAGTCCATGCCAAATGCATCGTAGAGCTTCATTATTTCTTTCGTAGCCCTCGATAATCCTCCATGACTTCCTCTGCTTCCCAGACTCCTTATGAATACACCCTCGTCGAGTGTGTGGTTCTGCATTCGGATTCTGTCTCCAAGCACCGCTCCTCCCGTAAACGGGCTTGACGGGTCGACGGCTATTACCCCTACTTTTTTATCTCTTTTCCGAAGGGATTGAATTACCTCATTCACTAGAGTGCTTTTTCCCGCTCCCGGAGGGCCTGTAACGCCGACTATGTATGTCCGTCCCGTTTTTGAATTTATCCGCTTGAGGATTTCGGGAACCGATCCGTGGCGGCTTTCAATAATAGTCATAAGCCGCGCAAGCGCCACGCGGTCGCCTCGGAGCATTTTATCCACAAGTGTTGTTTCTCTATCTGAAATCGGCATGGAAAATACGATAAATTGAGGGGCTCGGTTTGTCAAAATTTCGGTCTGTTGACATTAATACTTCATTCGGTAACCTTTTGAAAGAGGAGATAAAATATGTTCGGTCACCTTGGTTGGGGAGAACTTCTCATAATTCTAGTAATTCTTCTTTTAGTATTTGGCCCAAGCAGACTGGGAGACCTTGGCTCTTCACTTGGGAAGGGCATAAAGGGATTCAAAAAGGCTATACACGAGCCGGATGAAATTGACGTGACTCCATCTAAAGATGAAACTAGTCGAATCGAAGACACTCACCTTGAAACCGCTAGTAAAACAGCCGGGAAAAAGGAAGAGGCGAAGTAGTTTCTCGGTTTAGTGGTTCTCATACCCATCTACATATTTTGTATAAAATAGGGTTGTAATACCTGTTATAATTCTCTCACTCTTTGTCCCTCTCGGCAATCTCGATTAAAACCCCTTTTAGGGCTTTTGGATGGAGGAACGCTACCCTTGTTCCATGCGCTCCTGGACGCGGGGATTGGTCAATTAACTGGACGCCCTCTTTTTTTAGCCTCTCAAGTGCCAGTTCAATATCGTCTACAAGGAAGCAGATGTGATGGATTCCTTCTCCTCTCTTTTCCAGGAATTTTGAGATTGGTGAATTGTCGCTTAGAGGCTCAAGAAGCTCTATCACGGTTCCACCGCTCTCAGGCTCAAGCATTGCCGCCTTTACGCCTTGCTCTCCTACAATCTCCGTGTGAGTGACTTTAAGACCAAGCGCCGCCTCATAGAGCTTTGATACCTCGTCAATATTTTTTACCGCAATTGCCACGTGGTAGAGACTCTCTGTTTTTCCGTTTTTCATTACGTAGCTCCTATTACTTGTCATTGCGAGGAGTGAAACGACGAAGCAATCTCAAAGTAGGGATTGCCTCGATAACGCTCGCAATGACAATCGTGGAAAGTTATGTAACTAACTATAATTGGCGACTAGAGAAAATTCAAATCTGTTGTAGGGGCAGGTTTGAAACCTGCCTCTACATCCGTGCTCTCTGTGGGCTTCGTGGCTAACAATGTAACCCGTTGCCACTTCTCAAATATGCAATCGCCGTCAATTTGTGCTATTATTTTTTAATATATTTCGGCATAACGAAATAATAAATTTTAAGGAGAATTATGGGTATTTGGGACAATTTTCATGGACCTAATGCGGGATATGTATTAGAGCTTTACGAACGCTACAGAGAGAATCCAAATTCGGTTGATCCGTCTACAAGGGCATATTTTGACCGATGGACTCCGCCTATGGATGGCATAGATGGTGCAGCCGCTAAGATTGCGCCTGCACCGGCACTCGGCATTGATAAGATTATCGGTGCGGTCAGTCTCGCTCAGGCCATTCGGAGGCGCGGCCACCTAGGTGCCAAACTTGACCCCTTGGGCAGTCCGCCTCCCGGGGACCCTTCACTCGATCCAAAGACCCATGGATTGACGGAGGATGACTTGCGTCAAATTCCTGCGAGTTTTATCGGTAGCCCCATTGCTGAAAAGGCAGCGAATGCCCTTGAGGCAATTCAAGCCTTGCATAAAGTCTATTCGTCTACAATTGGTTATGACTATGGCCACGTCTATGTACCGGAAGAGAGAGAATGGCTGAGACAGGCGGCTGAGTCGGGTGCTTTCCGTCCTCCTAAGGACCCCATTGACACTCAGATGCTGCTCGAACGGCTCACACAGGTGGAGGTATTCGAGCAGTTTTTGCACCGCATGTTCCCCGGAAAGTTTCGCTTCTCAATAGAAGGAGTTGATATGATGGTGCCTATGCTCGACGAGCTGATAGGCGAGGCGGCGGAAACCGGCATTCACAATATATTAATCGGCATGGCGCACCGAGGTCGCCTCAACGTTCTTGCGCACATCTTGAACAAACCCTATGCGCAAGTTCTGGCTGAGTTTAAGGACCCCGTTCAAACATACAGTTTTCGTGACGACCTAGGCTGGACGGGGGATGTGAAATATCACAAGGGCGCGCGGAGAGCAATAAAAGACGGCGAGCCAGTGGATTTGATAGTTAGTATGGCACCCAATCCCAGCCACTTAGAGGCGGTTAATCCGGTGGTAGAGGGCATGGCTCGCGCGGCGAGCACAAGCGTGAATGAATCCGGCCCGCCCAAGGTTGATTATACGGCGACACTCCCTGTATTAATTCATGGCGACGCCGCATTTCCTGGACAGGGAGTTGTAGCCGAGACGCTCAACCTCTCCCGTCTGCCGGGATATAGAACCGGCGGCACGGTTCACATTATCACGAATAACCAGCTGGGCTACACTACATGTCCCGGGGACGGACGCGGCACGCTCTATGCGAGCGATCTGGCAAAGGGATTCGAGATTCCCGTCATTCATGTAAACGCCGACGACTCGGAGGCGTGCATAGAGGCCGCGCGCATGGCATTTGCTTATGCCTATCGCGCCGGATTTCATAAAGATTTTGTAATTGACCTTATAGGTTACAGGCGCTATGGTCACAACGAGTCTGATGAACCAACATTTACACAGCCTCTCATGTACAAAAAGATAGAGAATCACCCTACGGTGCGCAAAATCTGGGCGGACTCTTTGGTGGAGCGCCATATAGTTGACAAGGACCTGCCCGAAGAATTTGTAAGCAAGCATACGGGGGAGCTTCAGAACGTTCTGGGATCACTGGAGCCTGAGGAGGCAATTGAGGAACAATTGGAAGAAGAGCAGCCCGAGCCACCCCCAAAGGGTGCGGCGCGGCAGGTCAAAACCGCCGTTCCAATGGAACACCTTCGCGAACTCAATGATTCG
The DNA here is from genome assembly GCA_050259195.1 of Ignavibacteriales bacterium. Lineage (GTDB taxonomy): Bacteria > Desulfobacterota_D > UBA1144 > Nemesobacterales > CSP1-2 > PSLL01. Next base: position 2,796 of record JBLNAE010000180.1, on the reverse strand, counting down.
CTTTTGCGTGTGCCCGATGGTTTTGCTGTTCATCCCAAGCTGGATCGCCCCCGTCAAAGGCAGCGCAGGGCACTGGACAATCCCGATGAGCCTACCATTGACTGGACTGCGGCCGAAGAGCTTGCGCTTGCCTCTATTCTCAAAGAGGGGGTTGCCATTCGTCTTACCGGGCAAGATGTCGAGCGGGGCACGTTCAGCCATCGCCACTCGGTTCTTCATGATGTAAAGACTGGTGAAACCTTTACGCCCTTGCAATCTCTGTCGCAGGCAAAAGCCGCTTTTGAAGTGCATAACAGCCCTCTTTCGGAAAATGCTGCCATAGGGTTCGAGTATGGGTACAACGTGCAGGAACCCGGGCGGCTTGTAATATGGGAGGCTCAATACGGCGACTTCATAAATGGTGCTCAGGTGATGATTGATGAGTTTGTCACATCGGCGCGTGCCAAATGGGGACAAACCCCATCTCTTGTACTCCTTCTCCCTCATGGCTATGAGGGACAGGGTCCCGATCATTGCAGCGGACGCCTTGAGCGATTTCTGGAGTTGTCAGCGGAAATCAATATGCGGATTGCCAACTGCACCACTTCAGCCCAGTATTTTCATCTCTTGCGCCGTCAGGCGGCACTACTAAAGACCGATCCACTGCCGCTTATTGTCGTGACTCCTAAGAGCCTGCTTCGTCATCCTCGCGTGGCCTCTCCGCCAAGAGCCTTGGCTGAGTCTTCCTGGCAGCCCGTGATTGATGACTCCCAAGCGCGGCAAAAGTCTCAAGATGTGCGCCGATTAATTCTATGTAGTGGCAAGGTTTATGTTGATCTTATAATCAGCGGCCATAGAGACAAGAGTCCGGCTATAGCTATTGTTCGAATAGAACAACTTTATCCATTTCCGATTAATGACCTGAAGCCGGTGATAGATGGATATTCTAAACTCGAAGAGGTGGTCTGGGTTCAGGAAGAGCCTGAGAATATGGGTGCGTGGACTTATGTTCAGCCGTGGCTTGTCGAACTTATCAAAGGACAGTGGCCCATACATTATCTTGGCAGGCCGCGCAGTTCGAGTCCTGCCGAAGGCTCGGCATCATGGCACGCTGTCAACCAAGCGGCACTCGTTGAGCAGGCTTACAGTTTTGAACTGATGAATAAAAAGGATATCGTATGGTTAAAAAAGGACGTAATTTTCGGAGAAAAAAAACATGCCGACTAAAATAGTTGTTCCTCAATTGGGCGAATCTATAGTTGAAGCAACAGTGAGGCGCTGGCTCAAGCACGAGGGCGATCCTGTATCGGTGGGTGATGCGCTGGTTGAATTAGAGACCGAGAAAGTGAACGTGGAGGTGGCGGCTGAGCAATCGGGCGTGCTTGCGCGAATTGAGAAAAAAGAGGGCGAGGACGTAAAAGTCGGCGACGTCCTGGGATTAATCGAAGAGGTTTCGGCACAACAAGAGGTAAAGAAGCCTCCGACAAAGCCAAAGGAGGTTACAAAAGAGGAAAAGCCACTCGAAAAGGTTGGTGAAGCGCCGCCCGTGGTCTCTGAGGAACCTAGGCCGATAGATGGTCAAAAGAGGGTAACTCCTCTAGCGAGGCGAATGGCTGAGGAATACCAAATTGACCTTGACAAGGTGTCGGGCACCGGCCCAAGCAATCGGGTGACGGAAGAGGATGTGAAAGCCTACATAGAAAGTCAGAAATCTAAGCAAGAGGGTATATCAGAGGCGGAAACCCTTCGGAAGGGTTTTCCCCCTATGCGAGTAGTCGAACCGCAGAAAACAGCAGTTCCAGAAACGCCTGTGCCGGTTATAGACAGGTCAAAGCGAGAAGAGCGGGTGCGCATGTCTCGGCGGCGGCGGACCATTGCCCGGCGCATGGTGGAGGCGCAGCAGACGGCGGCTATGCTTACCACATTTAACGAGGCGGAGATGAGCGCGGTTATGGAAGTACGCAAACGCCGCAAAGACACCTTCAAACAGAAATATGGCATTGGTCTTGGCATTGTCTCTTTCTTTGTTAAAGCCTCAATCGGCGCGCTGAAGGATTTTCCATTGCTTAACGCCGAGATTCAGGGCGATGACATAGTTCTCAAGCACTACTACGACATAGGGGTAGCTATAGGTGCGGAGGAGGGCCTTGTAGTGCCGGTTCTCAGGGATGCGGATCGCATGTCATTTGCGGAGATTGAGAAGGGTATACAGGGGTATGCCGAGAAGGCTAAAAAGGGAACCTTTTCCCTTGAGGACCTGATGGGGGGCACTTTCACCGTAACAAATGGTGGGGTCTTCGGTTCGCTTCTCAGCACTCCCATTATCAATCCGCCGCAGGTGGGGATTCTAGGGCTGCACAAGATTGAGGAGCGGCCTGTTGTAGTCAACTCTCAGGTGGTTGTCCGCCCGATGATGTACTTAGCCCTGAGCTATGACCACCGCATCGTTGATGGTCGCGAGGCGGTGCAGTTCCTCGTTCGGGTTAAACAGTTAATTGAAGACCCCGAAGCCCTTTTGTTGGAGGGCTGATTCCATGAGAAAGGATTCTTAAGTCTTTCCCTCCGTGTTCTCGGTGGCTAATTGTAAGAAGGATTATTTTATCAGTCGGACTATGCTGGAGTTTTTCCTACTTTTCTTTTGATTCCCCTTTCAAATCTCTCTTCATCAATTATGAACATATCATTATAGCCTTGTGCGATTTTCTCCATCTCGTCAAAGGCTTCGACCTTGAAGTATATTCTCCTTCCATCCACCCTTATAACCTCGGCCCTGATGGTTATGGTCATTCCTATGGGGGTTGAGGCAAGGTGGCTCAT
>JBLNAE010000179.1:0-6351 GCA_050259195.1 Ignavibacteriales bacterium | reverse complement strand
GGCTTTGAAGGAATACATAGAAAATCGTGACAAGGTAGGAAGTCTTTGTGGTTTCCCTTGGATTAAGAGACAGGTGGAGGAGATGTGTTTAACCACTTAATCCTTGGAATTGGTATGAGAGGAATTGGACGCCATAGCCAAAAGAGACGGCATCCATAAGCTCCTATTCGTCGCTTATGTCCTTGCAATGACAGCTTCTTATGCACCATAAGAAAATTGAATTGGTATAAGGCATCTTGACTTTATTTTAAAATTGTAACAATCTTTTTGAATCAGACAGAGCAAACAGCCGAAATCCATCTCTATACGGAACGTCGCCATCATTCTCCAGAAATTTTGAGATTCTGATTCGGTTATAAAAGCAACGCGAGGTTACCGAATGGAATGTCCGAATTGCAGGGTTGAGAACCCGCCGGGATTCAAGTTCTGTGGGGCATGCGGTAAGTCCCTTATAGAAGCTTCGGAGCTAAAACCAAAACAGCTATACGAACCGGAGCGTCGCCAACTGACATTGATGTTTTGTGACTTGGTGGGCTCTACTCCTCTTTCACAGAGGCTAGACCCTGAAGACTTCCATGAACTTATACGGGCATACCAACAAGTCTCCTCAGATGTGATAAGCCGATTTGAAGGACACATCGCTCAGTACCTTGGAGACGGCCTTTTGGTCTATTTTGGTTATCCTCTGGCTCACGAGGACGATGCCCAAAGGGCGGTGAGAGCAGGTCTGGAGATTGTAAAGGCAGTTCATGAACTGCCTCTATTTAAGCAATTAGATCAAACCATACAGGTGCGCATAGGAATACACACGGGTGTGGTAGTAGTGGGGGAGATGGGAGGAGGGCAGAAAAGGGAGAGGCTCGCTTTGGGGGATACTCCGAACATAGCTTCTCGTGTGCAGGGCTTGGCTGAGCCGAATGCGGTGTTAATCAGTTCCACAACGCATCGTCTGGTGCAGGGGCACTTTGAGTGTAATGATATGGGAATACATGCGCTCAAGGGGGTGTCGTCTCCTATGCAGGTCTATAGGGTTATAGGAGAGAGTGCAATGAGGGGGAGGTTTGAGGTGGGCGTGGGGATGAGTTTAACTCCTCTTGTAGGGAGAGAAAAGGAGGTAGAGGTCTTAGCTGGATTATGGGAAGAGGTGAAAAATAGAGAGGGATATGTGGTATTGCTCAGCGGAGAGCCGGGTATCGGTAAGTCTCGCCTCCTGCATGCGCTGAGACAACGTGTGCCGAAAGAGGCTCATGTTTGGCTAAGGTGCCGGTGTCTATCCTATTATCAGAATAGCGCCCTGCATCCTGTGATTGACCTTATTGAGCGGGCGCTTGATTTTAAAAGAGAAGACTCATCTGAGGAGAAGTTTAATAAGCTTGAGGGCGCTATGTTGAGGGCACGGTGCGCCGTGCCGCTGAGTGAGATAATTCCACTTTTTGCCTCGCTGCTTTCTCTACCGCTTCCTGATAGCTATTCTCCTCTGAACTTTACCCCGCAAAAGGAGAAGGAAAAAACACTCAAAGCACTGCTCGGCTGGCTTATAGAGATATCCGCGCATCAGCCTGTGCTCTTTGTGGCGGAGGACGTTCACTGGATAGATCCCTCAAGCCTGGAGCTTTTAAGCCTCCTTATAGATTATAAGCCTGCGCCCCGCATCCTTATACTCGTCACATTTCGCCCGGACTTTAATCCTCCGTGGACAGGTCGTCCGCATATAACCAATCTCACACTCAGTCGTCTGAGTCGAAGAGAGGTTGAGGTCATGGTCGAGAAGGTGGCGGGAAGCAAGGCCCTTCCGCCCGAGGTGGTTGAGCAGATTGTGGTTAAGACCGACGGAGTCCCACTCTTTGTGGAAGAGTTGACAAAGATGGTGATTGAATCCGGGCTCTTAACTGAGGGAGAAGGAGGATATGAGCTTACTTCTCCCCTGCCCCCGCTTGCGGTCCCGACTACGCTTCAGGATTCTCTCATGGCAAGGCTCGACCGTCTGGCTACGGTTAAAGAGGTGGCACAAATGGGGGCCACGCTGGGGAGGGAATTTACCTATGAGTTACTTAGAGCCGTATCTCTTCTCGATGAAGCGGCTCTAAAGAGGGAGTTGTCCCGACTGGTAGAATCGGAGCTTCTGTATCAAAGCGACACTGGACCTCAAGCCAGGTATTTCTTCAAACATGCCCTAATCCGGGATGCGGCGTATCAGTCATTGCTAAAGAGCAAAAGGCAGCGGTATCACCAGAGAATTGCCCAGGTTCTGGAAGATAGATTTCCGGAAACTGTCCAAACCCAGCCGGAACTCCTGGCATACCACTACACAGAGGCAGGGTTCAGGGAGAAGGCGATCTTCTACTGGCAGAGAGCAGGTCAGAGGGCTATAGAGCGCTCGGCTAATATAGAGGCCATAACCATCTTACGAAGGGACTTGAGTTGCTCATGGCTCTGCCCGACACCCCGGAGCGCACACAGAAAGAACTTATGCTTCAGATGACCCTCGCTGCTCCGCTCGTGATAACAAAGGGTCACGCGGCCCCGGAGGTAGAAAGAACCTATACAAGAGCACAGGAACTGTGCCGTCAAGTGGGAGAGACCCCTCAATTCTTTATGGCTCTATGGGGGCTGTGGAGGTTTTATGTGGTGCGGGCAGAGTTCCAGATAGCGCACGAACTGGCGGAGCAACTCTTTGCTGCAACCAAGGGTATAGAAGACTCGGTGCTTCTCCTTCAAGCCCACCGCGTAATGGGGGTAACCTCTTTCTTTATCGGAGAAGAAGCCTCCGCCAGAGCGTATCTGGAAAGGGCAATTAGCCTCTATGACCCCAAGAAGTCCTATTCTCCTCTCTACGGGGATGACCCCGGGGTGGTCTGCCTGTCTTATGAGTCCTGGGTTCTGTGGCTGCTCGGCTATGCCGATCAGGCTCTGATGAGAATAGAAGAGGCTATTTGCCTTGCCCGGAAGCTCTCCCAACCCTTTAGCCTGGCATACGCGCTGGACTTTGCCGCCGTACTCCATCATTTCCGCCGTGAGGAGGAATTGACAAAAGAGGGGGCGGAGGCGGTGATCTCACTCTCGACTGAGCAGGGGTTTGCGCTTTACCTGGCGCATGGAATCATACTGCGGGGCTGGGCATTGGCAGAACAGGGGAGAAGAGACGAGGGAATTACTGAGATGCACAGGGGGCTGGCAATCTGGCGGGCCACGGGAGCGGAGGTGGGTTAGCCATACTACCTTCTTGCCCGCCTGGCTGAGTTGTATGGCAAGTTGGGGCAGGTAGAGAAAGGACTTACCACACTAACTGAGGCGCTGGCCATAGGACAAAAGAGCGGGGATTGTGCCTGCGAGGCGGAGTTGTACCGGCTCAAAAGTGAATTACTGCTGATTCAAGCGGGAATGGGTAGTTCGCAAACTGTTCTTACTCTAAAATCAATGTTATCGGAGGCGGAAGCATGTTTTCATCAATTGATGTTGCACGCAAGCAGAGCGCAAAGTCATGGGAGCTGCGTGGGGCAATGAGCCTGGGCCGCCTTTGGGAGAGGCAGGGCAGAGAGAAAGAAGCCCAAAGGATGGTTGCCGAGGTTTACGGCTGGTTTACAGAGGGATTTGATACGAGAGACTTGAAGGAGGCAAAGGCGCTTCTTGAGAAGTTGTTGTAGGAAGTCAGATAAGAATGTGTAATACGATTTCTATAATCTATTCGGTAGAGACGCCATTAATGGCATCTCTACATTTTTGTTTTAGAGGCGCGGCACTCTTCAACAGCCTCGAAGTGGAGGGGTATAAACACAACATTCAAACAACCCAATCGATATTATGACATCCAGGGCGAATCTCAGCGGTTCGCCTTTTTCTTTAGCTCAATCCGAAACCCGGTATCTGTTCTGATAACTGTTAAGGATGTTTCACGCCTGGTTTTAGAGTTAAGAGTGTGAAAAAACATGAGATTCAGAATCCCTTGTTTTTATGCTGCTTTTAAGATGGTTAAACTGTTCGGGTGTTCAAAAGATATTGTAAATAAAAGTGGAACAGGCTGTGGATGATTTGTGGATAAAATTTAAAACTAAAAATAATGTCTTCGTAAGAACTTTAAAATATTTGATTTTATTTTAAAAAAGTTGTCCACACCTGTGAAATTTTTATCCACAGCCTGTGGATGTTTCACGTGAAACGTTTTCTAAGCCCTATTTCCCAATGCAAAATTTGCTGAATATATGTCCAAGAACGTCCTCTGTAGTGATTTCTCCCGTAATTTCTCCCAAAAAATCTAAGGCAGACCTCAAATCAATTGCGAGGAATTCGGGGGATTCGCCTCTTTCTATAGCTTTCAGGAATGCAGCAAGGCTTTCCTTTGCCCTCTCGATTGCCACCTTGTGTCTGTGTTCGGTTATTATGATTTCATTCCCTTCCACACGGTCTCTTCTTCCCATAAGGGCTTCGTAGATTTTATTTTTAAGCTCCTCCATGCCTGAACCTAACTTTGCCGAGGTTCTTACAATTCTTTCTTCTGGCACAGTCCCAGCTAGATACTCTTCAGACAATTTTTGAGGAAGGTCGGATTTATTTATAACTAGAATTCCCTTTTTGGTATTTTGGTTTAGCGTAGGGGCAGGTTTGAAACCTGCCCCTACATGTTTACTGTCATCCTGAGGGGCTATGCTCTCTCGAACCCTGTTTAGAACCTCAAAGTCATCTCTATCTAATTCTGTGCTTCCATCTACAACGGCAATTATTAGCTCGGCCTCTTCCGCTTTCTTCTTGGCAAACTCTACGCCTAACCTTTCGACCTCATCCGCCGTAGCCCTCAGCCCTGCGGTATCCACAAGCCTGAGAGGTATTCCGTTTATGTCTATGGTCTCCTCTATAAAATCCCGTGTTGTGCCGGGGTAAGGGCTTACTATGGCTCTTTCCTTCATAATGAGCTGGTTGAGGAGGCTGGATTTTCCGACATTTGGCTTTCCCAGTATGGCGGTATAAACTCCGTGCTTGATGATCCGTCCCTTTTCATACGTAGCCAGAAGTTTATCCATTTCTTCTACAAGGCGGGTGAGGTGTTGTGCTATTCCCTCTCTTACAAACGGGTCTATGTCCTCTTCGGGGAAGTCTACGTGAGCTTCTATCTCTGCAAGAGTATCCAGTAATGTTTCTTTGAATTCACCAATTCTGCGTGAGAGAACACCTTCAAGCTGAAGCTCCGCCTGCTTCAATCCTTCTTCCGTCTGCGCGTTTACAACATCCGCCACGGCTTCGGCCTGAGCGAGGTCCATCTTTCCGTTTAAAAAGGCTCTAAGCGTAAACTCACCGGGTCGGGCGGGTCTCGCTCCGTGTTTAAAAATGAGATTAAGTATCCTTTTAGGAACTAAATATCCGCCGGGAGAGTGGATCTCCGTGACATCCTCTCCTGTATATGAATGCGGGGATTTCATAAAGACGCATAGAACCCTATCCAGTGTTTTCTCCGACTCAGGGTCGAATATATGACCCAGATAAAGCCTGTGAGACTCCATATCAAAGACTCTACCCTTGCCCTCTCTTTTAAATACCCTTTCAAGTATCTGCATTGCTCCCTTCCCGCTGATTCTTATCACAGCAATCCCACCCTCTCCCGGCGGTGTGGCAATCGCTGCAATTGTGTCCTCAGCGGGAAGATAAACTTGGGGCATGTTCTTATTTTAACATATATTGAGATAAGGCTGGTAAAGGGTAGAGCGGTTGTAAAATATTCCTTTTCTCTATAGTTTTCTATTCAAGGTATTGGATGGGAGAGCTTGGTATTTCCTAGTATAATTTCATGGTTATGGGTTCTCTGGATGTCTATGGAGTCAAGCGCATAATTTCACTTGATATTCTTCGTGATGTATTTACACCAGAAGTGCTAGAGAAACTGCGATCCAAAAATAATCCAAGCCAAGCGCTGCTCCACCGACTAAAGGTATTAACAGCCAGTGGTGCTGAACCTCAGGACTCCAGATGGCGAGAGTGGGTTCGAGCACTGCGAAAACGGAAAGCAGCATGGGAGGCCTACCTCACTGCTGCTTTTGGTATTGGACTTTTTGATGGCGAACACGGAAAGGACCTGCGCTCCCGATTAAGATCACCGAAAGATGAGAATTTCCGCTCTGGGATTACGGAATGTATGGCAATCTGGTTTTTGGCTGGTAAACGACGCCTTAGTGTGGAGCCGAGGCCAATTGGCAGGACAGGTCGCCTGTTGAGTTTTGTATCAAGCATACCAGAGGAGATATTAGATCTTTTGCGTGATAAAGGCTGAAAATCACAAAACGTACTGTAAATAAAAGGATTTTTCTATTTTTTGCACTCAAATTGCATAATATCCCAAAAGTCCTTGTAAGTACTAGCTTTTTA
>JBLNAE010000178.1:0-9192 GCA_050259195.1 Ignavibacteriales bacterium | reverse complement strand
AGAACGATAAGATGGATGGACCATCCCATACCTACTATGAGAGTGGAGCGTTAGAGGGCGCATGCAACTACAAGGATGGCAACCAGGTTGGGGTGCGTGAGATTTACTTTGAGAATGGGACGTTGAAGGGAATAACGACATTTGGAGAATGAGAAGTTAGAGGGAATGCCAGGGACACTTTGTGGTTAAATACAGTACGTTTCATTAGTCTCTTATTCACTGCTCTAGCTCTGGCTCCTACCCTTGCTCATCTGCTGGAGCTGCCAAACAAAATTAACCTGTCCCGCGAAGATTACCTGACTGTCCAGCAAATATATCGAGGATGGGCGTTACTGGGAATTGTCGTAATTGGCGCGCTGATCTCAACCCTGGTATTAACGGTTATGGTTCGCAAAGAGCGAAAGGTTTTTATTTTAACCTTGATAGCCTTACTTTGTATTGTGGGAACCCAGTTAGTGTTTTGGACATTTACCTATCCTGCCAACCAGCAAACAAACAACTGGACAGTATTGCCCGCAAGCTGGCTGGAGCTTCGTAAGCAATGGGAATACTCTCATGCTACTAGCGCAGGTTTAAATTTAGTTGCACTAATTACATTGATTCTCTCCGTGATTCTCTCCGTTCTGGTGAAGGATGAATAAGTTGTTTTCTGGCGGAAATCACAATAATTAAAAATTGGTATAAGCTCTGGCCTTCTCGCTTTGAGATGTTGACGCGCCTAACTGGTGCTAGACTAAATTAATTTTGGACCAAAACTTTAATTTCTCTATGGGGTGATTATCGAGATTGTGTTCGAGGACTACTTTTCGAGGCAAGGGAAAGCTTATGTAGATGCCCGTCCCTCGTATCCGGTAGAACTGTTTGAGTTTTTCTCTTCGTTATGTGCGAAGCGCGAGGTTGCCTGGGACTGCGCGACAGGTAATGGGCAGGTTGCTGCGGGACTGGCTCAGCACTTTGAAAAGGTGATCGCTACGGATATAAGTCAGAGTCGAATCGCCTATGCAACACCTGGAAAGAACATCGAATACCGTGTAGAACCTGCGGAAAACTCTTCTATCCCTTCAGGAACCGTTGGCTTAATAACCGCTGGTCAGGCTGCTCACTGGCTCAACTTGCACAGGTTTTATTTGGAAGCACGAAGGGTTGCATGTGAAGGTGCTCTTATTGCTCTATTTGGCTTTCGTGAGGTAAAAGTCACTCCATTGGTTGACACACTTACCAATCGCTACCTGCACGAGGTGGTGGATGGCTATTGGACAGCGGGAAAAGAGCTTTATGACAGCCGATATGTCTCTCTCTACTTCCCATTTGAGGAGTTACAAGCTCCGGATTTCAAAATTAAAGTTGATTGGACGCTCGATCAGTTACTGAGGCTTCTTGATTCCTATTCGGGACCGCAAAGGTATTTGGAAGTTCACGGCAAACCGCCTTCACTGGAACTTCTAGAGGAGTTCAAGAAGGCCTGGGGCAGCGAGGGACTCACTCGTAAGGTTATAATACCACTGCTTTTACGTGTGGGACATATAACGGACAAATCAACCAAGTAATACCAATTACGAGAATGTGTCAAATTTACGACTGTCCTGTGTTTCGGACCGATGTGAGCGACGAAATAAGCGAAATGGTATAATCAAAAGATATTCGACTGGGATAAGTGACAAAAATATATGAAAAAGAATTTCTTGGACCTTCAGGAATTTATCTCATACCTTGAATCCATCGGCGATTTAAAAAGGGTGAAAGCCGAAGTAGACCCGATTCTGGAAATCACAGAAATCTCATCAAGGGTGATAAAAGAAAAAGGGTCTGCGCTTATTTTTGAGAATGTAAAAGGTTCTACGTTTCCGCTTGCGATTAATCTCTTTGGGACTGAAGATAGGGTCGAACTCGCCTTGGGGAGAAAGCCAAGAGAGGTCGGTGAGGAGTTGGTGTTTCTTTTTGAAAAGATGAATCCTCCCTCATTAAAATCATTCTTCTCGATTATTCCAAAGGCTGTGAAAATTCTTTCTATGAGAACGAAGAATGTGGAAAAGGGCATAGTCCAGGATATTGAAGAAGAGCCAGATCTAGACAGGCTTCCCGTAATCAAATGCTGGCCAAAAGATGGCGATAGATTCATAACGTTGGGGTTGGTTTTGACACAGGACCCGATTACAAGGAGAAGGAATCTCGGAATATACAGGATGCAGATATATGATAAAAAGACGACTGGAATGCACTGGCACCCCCATAAAGGCGGCGCGGCTCATTATCACGAGGCCGCAAAGCTGGGGCGCGACCTCGAAGCCGCTGTGATTCTGGGCGGCGACCCAAAGATGATTTTTACTGCCATTGCTCCGCTTCCCGAAGGTATGGATGAGATTGCATTTGCAAGTTATCTTCGAGGAAGTCCGATCCCTATGGTTCGAGGCAAAACCATATCGCTGCGTGTTCCTGCGAATGCCGAGTTTATTATTGAAGGAGTTGTTCCTCAGGGGGAGACGCGAATTGAGGGTCCCTTCGGAGACCACTTCGGACACTATTCGATGGAAGCGCCGTTTCCGGTTTTTAGAATAAACGAGATAATGCACAGGCATAATCCGATCTATCCCGCTACGGTTGTGGGAAAGCCGCCTAAAGAGGACATATTCCTTGGAATTGCGGCGGCGGAGATGTTCTCTCCCCTTATAAAAATTATTCAACCCGAGGTGAAAAAAATGTGGGCGTACCCCGAAGCGGGGTTTCATAACCTTCTCGTTGTCTCCGTTGATGAGAGATACCCGAAGAACGGAATAAAAGCCATGCTTGCGCTCTGGGGAACCGGGCAACTCCTTCTTACAAAGTGCATGATAATAGTCTCAAGCCATGTAAATCCAAGAGACTGGGGCGCTGTTCTTAGGGAAATAGGAGAGAATTTTGACCCTCGCGAGGACTTCCTCTTAATCCCCTGGGCGCCGCTCGATACATTAGATTTCACAAGCGGGAAGCTAAATGTGGGAAGCAAGATGGGGATAAATGCTGTGAGACGCGCAAATGGCGGAAGAGAAAAAAGAAGAATTCCTGAAAAGGTTCCTGATCCCAGGGAGAGGCTAAGCGAAGTGACGGATTTCAGGCTCCTTCCCGGAGGATTTTTAGTTATAAAGGTCCAAAAAAATCCAAAGGATAATATTCGGAGGCTCTTTGACATCCCTGGATATGAGGATGTTAGAATTATTGTAGCCCAGAGTTCGGATATTGATTTGCATGATGATACCGATCTGATTTGGGGCATATTTACGAGGTTCGATCCGTATCTCGATGTTATATTTGAAAAGACCGAACTCAGAGGCTCGGCTGTGGTCTATGGTGGAAGAATGGGTATAGATGCCACGTTCAAAGAATGGTATCCTGAAGTAATTGAGATGTCGGAAGATATAAAAAATAGGGTGAGAGAGAGATGGCAGGAATACTGGAAAGGATAGAAAAGCTCTGTTGGGATAAATCCCTTCTGCCTATACTTAACAAGGTCGAGAAGGGAGAACGGCTCGGTTTTGAAGACGGACTTACAGTTCTTGAGAGTCCCGACCTTAACGCAATCGGGATGATTGCCGATTACGTTAAAAGAAAGAGGGAAGGAAATAAGGTCTATTTCGTTGTGAACCGCCATGTAAACCCGACGAATATCTGTGCGATCTCGTGCAAGTTCTGCGCTTTTGGGGTGACACAGAAATCCCCAAATGCCTATGAACTAACTTATGACCACATACTTTCCATGTTAAATGATGAAATAAGGGAGGTTCATATAGTCGGAGGGCTTCACCCGGATTGGAAATTTGACCATTATCTGGACATTGTAAGGCTCATCAAAAATTCATATCCCAAAACGCACGTAAAGGCGTTTACTGCCGTTGAAGTGGATTGGTTTACGGAGATTAGTGGAAAGGGTATAGAAGAGGTATTGATAGCTCTAAAAGAGACCGGAGTGGACGCACTCACCGGCGGCGGTGCGGAGATTCTCCACCCCGATATAAGAAAAAAGATATGCGCGCCCAAAACCGTTGCGACGAGGTGGGAGGAAATCCATAAGATTGCACACAGGCTTGGCATACCGACGAACGCCACGATTTTATACGGACACATAGAGGAGCCTTTCCATGTTGTTGACCATCTTGAGAGGCTCAGAAGAATTGAAGATGAATCACCCGGTTTTTTTGCATTTATCCCCGTTCTATTCCAGCCTGAAAACACAGGGCTTAAAAAACAGGTGAAGTTTATCCCCGGCTCTTATGACCTCAAAATTCATGCCCTTGCCCGCCTCTACCTTGATAACTTCCCTCACATAAAGGCCTACTGGATAACACTTGGTGAAAAACTCGCTCAGGTTGCTCTTCACTTCGGGGCAAGCGACGCCGACGGAACCATTATGAGAGAGAAGATCATCCACGATGCCGGCGCACCGTCTGAGCTTGGACATACCAGGGACTTTATGGTGAATATGATAAAAAACGCTGGATACACCCCGGTAGAGCGAGACGCGCTTTATAATGCGGTGAGGGTGTATCAGTAGGGCCTGAAGGTTGTTGTGCTATTATATACGTATAGAGGTTTCGACTGAAATTTTTACGGGATGAATTATTATGCCACTCCAGGTTACAAAACGCCATTTTAACATTGACGAATATTACCGGATGGCAGAAGCCGGTATTCTCTCCGAGGATGACCGTATTGAACTCATTGAGGGAGAGATTATAAAAATGGCTCCGATTGGCAGCCGTCATGCCGGTTGCGTTAGTCATTTAAATACATTATTCAACCGTCAAGTTGGTGAGACTGCATTAGTAAACGTGCAGAATCCAGTACGCCTCAGCGATTTCTCAGAGCCTCAACCTGATATTGCATTGTTAAAACCGCGTGATGATTTTTATTCTAATTCACATCCGACTCCTGCCGATGTGTTGTTGATAATAGAGGTCAGCGATACCTCTCTAGAATACGACCGGGACATCAAACTACCTCTTTATGCCGCTTCATCGATACCGGAAGTGTGGCTTGTGAACCTGATTAAAGACATAGTTGAAATCTATAGAGAGCCGCGAGATGGTATGTATCGGGAGGTTCGCTATGCTACACGCGGAGAATCAGTAAGCTCAAAGTACAATCCAAATCTGGCAATTAGCGTTGATTCTATTCTTGGTTAGTTAAGAATGCTGGCTAACCCCACCTGAAAGCGATGTGCTTTATAATGTAGTGAGGGTGTATCCGTAGGAGAACCGAATTTTACTCCTTGTAATTTCATAGGTAAAGCGATGGCAGCATATCTACTTACTTGGAATCCAAAACGAACCCCTTTTGACGTGCTTCCAAACTGGTCCAAAGAGGTAAAAAAAAGCAAGACTAAGGAATTTCGTTGGAGTTGTGGCAGGAGACAACAAATTCAGGTAGGCGATCGAGTATTTTTAATTAGACTCGGTAAAAAGCCCAAAAGCATTTTTGCCTCTGGAAGGGTAACTAAGGGTTCTTAACAAGATGAACACTGGGAACTAGATCAAAGAAAGGCTGGGAAAAAAGCGTGGTATGTAATGGCTAAATATCATGTTTTGCTTGATCCCGAAAAAGATACAATTCTATCACTTGACCGATTAAACGAACCTCCCTTTGTGGGTGTACATTGGAGTAGCCAGTCATCGGGCATCGACATTCCTGATGGTATTGCTACTGAGTTAGAAAAAGCTTTAACGAACTTAAGCGGCACTAATCCATTGTATGATTTAGAGACGCAAAAAGATACTTACATCAATTTGAAGAAAACTGAACGTGAAGCAGTTGTTCAAAGTCGCATCGGTCAGGGCAAATTTCGCTCTCGTCTAATCAAACATTGGAAAGGTTGTGCTGTTATAGGTTGCCAAGAAGAAGAGTTATTAAAAGCCTCTCATATTAAACCTTGGCGAGAATCTAACAATGCTGAACGCCTCGACGTTTACAATGGTCTTTTACTTACTCCAAATCTTGATAGCGCTTTTGAAAGTGGACTAATTAGCTTCAAAGATGATGGTAAAATTATGATTAGTAAAAGTCTCAGTAAAGTAGAAGCAGCGAAACTTGCTATTCATCCCAAAATGAAAATTTCAAGACTTCAAAAGTCTCACACGAAATATTTGAATTACCACCGAAAAAACATATTTCTCTCGCCAAAAATCGAGATTTTAAAGAGCATGAATTGAATCAGGTAACTCGACTCATTGTGGAGCATAAACAAACGCTTCTAGAGGCTTGGTATGAATACTTTGGTACTTGAGACCGAACCAATGGCGGTTGCAGTCACCGTAACGGATGAAAAGCTAACGGTAGACCTTGCTGATGGGCGCAGTATTGTGGTTCCGCTTGAATGGTATCCCCGCTTATTATACGGTTCTCCAGAGGAACGGCAAAACTGGCATTTACTTGGGGATGGCTATGCTATTGAGTGGCCTGATCTTGACGAGCATATCGGTATTGAAGGGTTGCTAGCCGGACGGCGTAGCGGTGAGAGTAAAAAATCGCTAGAACGCTGGTTGGCAAATCGGAACAAAGAGTTAGGTGAATGCTGATGAGGTTTGTGAGCTCTTGTGCTGTACCTGGTTTCGCCCGTAAAAATTTGCAGGGGGTTGTAGTGAAACCCTTGAATCTATCTCAATATACCATCGTGTTGCTCATCATAGTGAGTCTCTTAGGTTGTTCGAATGCATCGGGGTCAAGCGTCAGCCCGACGCCCGTGACGTATACCGACCCGTTTGCCTATTGCGCGGCAGTGAACACAATTGATGCTCCCGATGCGCTTTACACCGGACCCAAGGTTCCTGAAATCATCGCTGAGGGATTGCGAAAAGCATTCAACACACCCGATACACCACTCGAAATATATATGAGGGGTACATTCTGGCGCTGTATGAATGGTAAGGTGTATGCGTGCACTGTCGGTGCTAAATATATTTTTTGTGTGTAGACGAGTCAAGTTGAGTAGAGTTGAGAAAACCGTTGATTTTACAGGGCCTTCTAACGTTTCTATATCTTTTGATTAAGTGTAGAAATGTGTTAAAATGTGCTGAAGGGTGAATGAATCACTGACATATTCACTGACATGAAAACAAATATTTGACTCGGAGCCAAGAATGGATAGAGAAGTGCCTATTTTGACTGAGCAAGAGCGTAAGCAATTATATCAAGATAGACTAGAAGAAATCCGCAATTTTCCGGCTTTCCATGTCAGATCAATTAAGCAAAGCGGCGGTTGGAAGTCTGAGGCTACAAGATTAGAAAAATTTAATGATAAAATAGAACTGCCTGTCAAAAAGATTAATCCTCTAACAAACCCTGAGTTTTATTTAGAAAGGTTAAAAAAAGATCCCTGGTTAATTGCAACAGATGCGTATATTCAATTGGCTATTCGAGTCTTGCAGGGAGCTTGCCTTATAGGGACTAAAGAAAAGTCTGAGTATGCTAAAAAACTTTTAAGGCAAGCCGGTATTTCTGCTTTCATTCCCAAAGAAGCGCAAGAAAGAATGACAGAAAATCAAAATCTGAAATTCTTGCAGTCACAACCTTATACATTAAAAGAACTGGTTGAATATTTTGCAAGTATGATAGTAGGAAAGCTTCCCAAACGACAAATTAAGGATAAGCTATACCTAGAACGTAAAATAGACGCTATTGAGAAACTTTTTAAAGAATTTTTTGGTGAGGAAATGCCGGAGGAGCTACTATTTGTCGAATATGACAAAGATATAAGATCGGCAGCACTGGCTTTTATCTCTCATAGGTATAGCATCCCTTTTGAATCCCTAAAAAAGTTCTATTATAACGTTGCAAGACATTCAACCCGTATGAATAGCAAGGTTGAACTAATCTACCCTTTCTAATATAACTCTCAATAAACCTAAAGTTTAAAAAGCCCTATATATAACCCCAAATAATGCGTGGGAGACGAGAAGTAAAGCTATATTCCTAGATTCGGATGGAATTGCAGGGCTTCACCATAGAGATATGGTACGTTGGAATAGGACGTAAAAGCCATTTTCCCCCTGTTAATGTTGCAAGGGAAGGTGCCGGTAAAAATTTCTTATTATTCTGGACAAGTAGAACTTAAAAGAGGTGTCTGATATCTTAAATTAAGACATATACTTACGCTTTTCCCAAGAGGTTATGGACCCTATTTACCGGAAAATATCGGTTTTCGCTTTTCATGAAAAGCTCTTATACCCTCCCTGTAGTCTTCGCTCTGACAGACTATTTGGCGAAGCTCCTGAATACGTTCAAAAATAGTCGGTGTAACAGGGTCAGCATCGGCAAGGATATTGAGCTGTTCCTTAACTACGGAGACCGCCAGCGGAGCCTTGCTTGCAACCAAGTGCGCCATGTCGTATGTGAATTTTTCTAATTCAGATGACGGCACCAAGTGATTGAGAATTCCCCACTTTTCCGCATCCGCAGCCTTCATGGGCGCTGCCGTGAAGAACATTTCTTTAACGAAATTGAGCGGAAGCCGCTTCATGAACCGCGTCAGGCCAGTGGTGCTGTAAGGCAGGCCGAGATTAACAGGGGTGACAGCAAAAGAACTCGTTTCATCCCCTATGGCTATGTCACAGCTCAGTACCAGATCCGTCGCTCCACCCCATACAGAGCCGTGAACCATAGCGATAACCGGCGCGGGGTAAACCCTGACAGCACGAAGAGCGCGTCCGAAGGGGTCTGAATAGGAGAGTGGATCAGGGTCTTGAAGAAGCTCCGATATATCAAAACCCGACGACCATACTTTCGAATCGCTGGGTGCACGTATCACAACAGCCCTAGCTGACGCCTTACGGAAGTCCTCCAATGCTGCGATTAGCTCCTCAATCAATTCTCTACCCAGAGCGTTTCGCTTTGTTGGGTTGTTGATCGTGATGGTTCCAATTGATTCTTTTAATTCTGATAGAATAAACATATTGGCATAAACTCCTTTATCCGGAAAAGCTACGCTAATACGGACGTTGTGTCCGAGAATAGTTAATCCCATTTCATTTCAGGCAGGTTTAAGAGCAGACACCAAATTTGGTCAGGTTTTTCCCTGTAAACTCAACTCGAATATCTTATAAGATTGTAGTTTCTGTGAAGAAGAATAATCAAATTGAGATTTCACCTTTCAGGTAACCTCCTGATATCATTGATTCTTCCTGTTTTATACCCGTAAGTGCTGATAAATGCAAGGAAGCGTGGAAT
>JBLNAE010000177.1:0-23450 GCA_050259195.1 Ignavibacteriales bacterium | reverse complement strand
GAACCTGCTCCAAGAACAGTTCCACCTTTCAGATAAGTTTTCTTGCTGTGTGGTGGTAAGGTTACAGTTAGAATTCCTGTTTCATGAGCTATTTCCGTCCCGTAATTGGAACCTGACGTAGAATAATAACTCACTCTTACTTTGATATTTTTATAAGCTATATCACTTGTGTTCTCAATTGTAACGTGATGAATAATGCCTACCGCACTCCATGTTCCATAAACAGACCAATCGGAAATCTTAATATATTGCTCTGGATGTACACTGATAGGATTGTCGGCTACTACCTCTTGGGCTTTTCCAATGGTACAAAAAAGACTGAATAATATTAACTTAGAGTATTTACACTCAGTGGCTTATTCTCTGTTGATAAATTCTTTTTATGTCATCGGTACGACTTGAGAACTTTAACCCCATGGAGGAAATAATTCCAGGTAAAGTAGGAGATACCCATACAACGACACCTTCAAGTCTAACAATCTCATCTTCCATATATATGTGAAGTATAATTCTAGACAGAGGATGGAATACTCTATCTGCTTTAATTCCCACTCCACCCTCTGAAAGATTAAATGTATAGCCTACAAAAGCAGGATCAGACAATCCGAATTTAACCCTCTTCCTAAAAGGAATCCTTGTGGACAGCCTTCGATTTGCCACAATACCCATAATATCAATTTGATAGTATGAAATCAATTAGACTTTGATTGGACATTTTCAGTGAAAAAGCCTGGTTTTTTGCGGGATGCTACTACCTCTGCTCTGTATGTAGGCCGACTTGTGTTTTTAGATACTACCATTATAATCTCAGCATGGCGGAAAAAGTGAAAATCACTCAAAAAGAACTCAAAAAACCGGACAAGTTTAGAGAAGCCATTGCTGACGCAATCGTTCTTGCATCCGAGAATTACAAGAAAATACTGGCTGCTTTCGGCGCTGTTATACTCATCCTCGTTGTGGTTTTCGTTGTAATGGCCGTACTTGAAAGGCGCGAGATGAGCGCCAACTTAGCGTTTACGGAAGCAATGAAGATATACACGGGAGCGAGTTCAGAACAGAACTCTCAGGAAGCACTGAATAAATTCCTGGACGTAAGTAAGAAATACCCGCGCTCTGGCGTATCAAATGTCGCGCTCTATTACGCAGCCGAGATAAACTACAATATGGGTAAATACGATGAAGCGATAAAGCTCCTTAACAATCTCATAAAGAGTGGTTCTAGGAAACAAATAGTTGTAGATGCCGCATATCTCAGGCTTGGCACAGCGAGCTTTAACAAGGGAAATTGGCAGCAATCAATAGATTATCTATCCAAACTCGATAAAGAAGGAAATCCATACAGGGATCAGGCTGAGCTCTACATAGCGCAGTCCCTTGAGAAACTGGGCAAGGCCGGCGAGGCGGAAAAAATGTACAGACAGATACTCAGCGGTTCGGAAAATGACCTGAAACTTCAAATTCAGAAGAAGCTGGAAAGTATAAAAAATAATACCGGCTCCCCTACTGAATAGCAGCAAGTCCAAATTGTAGGGGCAATTCATGAATTGCCCCTACCTCTATCTCCGGAGGTCCCGGCAATGTTAATAATCGGCTCTATACTCATAGGTTTAGCGGCGGGCATAGCAAGCGGTTTTTTTGGAATAGGCGGCGGACTCGTAATGGTTCCGGCAATGGTTTATTTCTTCCATCTCACTCAACATCAGGCACAGGGGACATCCCTTGCGGTTCTCACCCCTCCTGTTGCAATCCTCGCAGTAATAAAGTATTACAAAGAGGGCAATGTTAATCTATACATGGCGGCATTTATTGCGGTAAGCTTTATTCTTGGAGCTTATTTAGGTGGAACATATGTTCAATATATTTCCGACCCTACGCTAAAAAAAATATTCGGCGTTCTTTTATTGGTCGTCTCAATAAAGATGATACTGGGAAAGTAGAGGAGCCTTTTTATACATTAGAGCAACCTGTTATTGGCTCACCGACCAGCGTTATAAAAACCCTCAGCTTTATATATTATCCTATCCAAATCTTCGGGAATGTGATGCCAGTGTATGTCTTTGTCCCTTCGCAGCCACGTCATCTGACGCTTGGCAAGGCGTTTTGTGTCGCGCTTTATTAATTCTATGGCTTTATCAAACGTAACCTCTCCATCAATATATTGATTTATGTGCTTATAACCTATTGACTGCATGGGTTTTAGGCCTCTTCCAAACCCCATATCCCGGAGCTTCTTTACCTCATCCACGAGACCTTCTTCTACCATTCTATCAACCCTTTCATCTATCTTCTTTTTAAGAACGTCTCTTTCCTCAGAAATCCCAATCTTTAGAACCTCATATTTATTATCCCTAAACCCGTGTTCCTCTTGAAGGTCAGACATCTTTGCCCCTGTAAGATAATACGTCTCAAGGGCGCGCTCGATTCTTACGTAGTCATTCGGATGAATCCGATCGGCAGCGTCGGGATCAAGTGACTTCAGTTTCTCGTAAACATAAGAAACTCCAAAATCTAATTTAAGCCTCCTGAGTTCATTCCTAATTTCTCTGTCCGCAGAAATTCCCTCAATGAGTCCATATAGAAGAACCCGAACATAGAGATACGTACCACCCACTAGGATAATCCTGATTCCCTTCTTGTGGAGTTCTTGAATCGCCTCCTGAGCGACTTTTTTATACGCCCCAGCGTTAAACTCCGCGTCGGGATCAATTATATCAATCAGGTGATGGGGAACCCTCTCTCGTTCCGCTCTTGACGGCTTTGCGGTGCCAATGTCCAGGTATTTATAAACCTGAAGTGAGTCGGCATTCACTATTTCTCCGCCGATTCTTCTTGCAACCTGAATGCCGAGTTCGCTCTTCCCTGCCGCTGTGGGACCTAATATGGCAAGTATTTTGGGTTTATCTTTGGTCACCGAAGAAAGGTATAGAGACGTAAAATCTTACGTCTCTACATTTATTCCAGATTATCACCTTCATGTTTCTGACTGATTATTGTTTAATGGCCTAGCCTTTTCTATAATTTTCTATGTTCTCCCCGAGCGCTTCTTTCCTGCTGAGCCTTACCTTACCGTCGTTCTCTATGCCAATGCATTTCACAAGTATCTCATCGCCTTCTTTTACAATGTCCGAAACCTTTCTTACCCTGGTCGGAGCAAGCTCCGAGATGTGAACAAGGCCGTCTGCGCCGTGGAATAGCTCAACTATCGCTCCAAAGTCGAGGATTCGTTTAACTCTCCCGAGATACACTTTTCCAACCTCCACTTCCTGAACAATCTCCTTTACCATCCTCGCAGCTTTATCACAGGCTTCTTTACTCGGAGATGCAATATTCACCTTTCCCGTCTCATCAATGTCTATCGCGGCCCCCGTCGCTTCAATTATCTTCTTTATCACCCTTCCACCCGGCCCGATTACGTCCTTTATCTTCTCCGGTTTTACCTGAACAGTAAGGATTCTTGGGGCAAAATGAGAGATTTCGGCTCTAGGGTTCGAGATCATTTCATTCATTTTTCCAATTACAAAAACCCTCCCCTCCCGCGCCTGCTCAAGCGCCTTTGAGAGTATATCCCTCGTAACCCCCGTGACTTTGATATCCATCTGAACGGCCGTAACCCCGGAAGTGGTGCCTGCAATCTTAAAATCCATATCTCCAAGCTGATCTTCATCACCAAGGATGTCCGAGAGAATGACAAACTTGTCCTCTTCCTTTATCAATCCCATCGCGACTCCGCCAACAGGTGCTTTTACGGGCACTCCCGCATCCATAAGCGAAAGGCTCCCCCCGCAAACCGTAGCCATAGAAGATGAGCCGTTTGACTCAAGCACGTCAGAGACAACTCGAATCGTATAGGGGAAGCTATCCTTCGACGGAAGAACGGGAATAAGCGCTTTTTCCGCAAGAGCGCCATGGCCAATCTCCCGGCGTCCGGGACCGAGACGATTTCCAACCTCGCCTACAGAAAACGGCGGGAAGTTGTAATGAAGCATGAATCTCTTTGTCAGCTCTCCTTCAAGGGCATCTATTTTCTGCTCATCATAACTTGTTCCCAATGTAGTTACCACCACAACCTGTGTTTCACCCCTTGTAAAAAGGGCAGAGCCATGAGTGCGTGGAAGAAAACCCACCTCTCCGCTTATCGGTCTTATGTCCTCGTAACCCCTACCATCTATTCTCCTCTTGTCATTAACCACGAGTTCGCGAACCAGATCTCTTTTCAGATTGTCAAATACCTTAGCGACTTGAGCGCCCATCCCCGGGAACTGTGGCTCCAAGGATTCAACCGTATCTCTAAATATCTGTTGAATTCCTTCTCTTCTTTCAGATTTGGATGATACTCTTATTGCCTCTCTAAGTCGCTCTTTAGCAAATTCAAATACGCTCTGAGTAAGAGCCGAATTCTCAACCAGAGTCGGAACTTCTCTTTTTTCAATAGTCAGCCCGCTTACAAGGTCTTCTTGAGTCTTGATGAACTCCTGAATGCATTTGTGGGCAAATAAAAGCGCTTCAACAATCTCCGGCTCGGGCACTTCATCGGCGCTCCCTTCAACCATAACGATCGCGTCTTTTGTTCCAGCTACGACTATGTCCATGTCGCTCTTTTCAAGCTCGCCCCTTGTCGGATTACATATAAATTCTCCACCTATGCGCCCTACCCTTACCGCCGCGGCAGGTCCTGCAAAAGTAACATCCGAAACAAGAAGCGCAGCCGATGCCGCCGTTACGGAAAGAACATCCGGGTCATTATCTTGGTCGGCTGATAGAACAGTAACTAAAATCTGTGTAGCATAGGTGAAATCCTTGGGAATAAGAGGCCTTATGGGTCTATCAATGAGCCTTGAAGTGAGCACCTCTTTTTCGCTCGGACGCCCTTCCCTTTTAAAATACCCGCCCGGAATCCTCCCGGCAGCATACGCCTTTTCCTGATAATTTACGGTCAAAGGAAGAAAATCTTCACCCTCTGATTTCTCTTTCGCGGCTACAACTGTAGCCAGAACCGTCGTGCCCGCGTAGCGCGCAACAACAGCGCCATGAGCCTGTTTTGCGACCCTTCCAGTCTCAATCTCAAACTCTCTTCCAAAGACCTGAGTTTTTATACGCCTTATTTCATTAACCAATATGATACTACCTCCTTAAATTAATGATGCAGGATGCACGAAAGCCATATCCATCCCGTATCCATACCTGCATCGTGTATCTTGTATCAGGATTTCTACTTTCTAAGTCCCAATTTCTCCAAAAGATTCTGGTATCTCTCAGGGCTTTCTTTTTTAAGGTAACGAAGCAACTTCCTTCTCTTTCCAACCATTATAAGAAGTCCGCGTTTAGAATGAAAGTCCTTGGGAGACGCCTGAATGTGCTTCGATAGCTCTTCAATCCGGCGCGTGAGCAATGAGATCTGCACCTCAGGCGATCCAACGTCTTTTTCATGAATCCTAGATTGAGAAATCAAATGCTGTCTTTCCTCTTTCGCAAGTGTCATTTAATGTCCTCCTTTTTCAGAACCTTTAACCACAGAGGATGTTTATTCAAAAATAATTTCTCTGTACTCTCTCTGGCAAGAATTATTTATTTCATCCTGTAAATCCGAAGTTATTAATTAAAAACCCTTAAAAGTCTAAGCACCACTTCTCTATCATCTAATTTGTCCAGATCATAATCCCTCACAAGTGCCTGTGCAATAGAAACCAATTTTCGGTTTTCGCAAATCCTCAATTTGGCACCCACATCAAACGCTGGAACGCTCGTTGAATTCAAGTCGGATTTCCTGATCTGCTTTCCGTCTCTTATCCCAGCCGCAACCCACTTTGTAATGTTTATCTCTCTCATATGAGAAAGAGCCTCATTCATGGAAACCAGATTAAAGTGGCCCCCTTCCATATCTTCCATGGAAACTGCACCTTCTATGCCAAAGGCCCCGCTCTTAATCCTTCTAAGCTCGACGAGATGTCCGCCGAGGCCGAGTTCTTTTCCAATATCAGAACCCAGAACCCTTACATAAGTCCCGCGAGAGCATCTTACAAAAAATCTGATAAAAGGTGGATTTAAATCGAGCAGATTCAGTTCTCTAATTACTACGGTTCGGGGAGACCTCGGAACCTCTTTTCCCCGCCTTGCAAGGCTGTACAACCGGACGCCATCTTTCTTGAGAGCGGAAAACATGGGAGGAATTTGCCTAATTTCACCCATAAATTTCATAAGAACGCGTCGGACCTCATTTTCATCCAAATCGCCGACCTTCTTTTCGTTTATAACGTTGCCCATCTCATCCATCGTATCCGTCTCGATGCCGAGTTTTAAGACAGCCTCGTATTCCTTAAAATCCTCATCTAAGAAAGGAATAACCTTCGTAGATTCACCCAGGCAAATTGGCAAAACGCCCGTAGCAAACGGATCAAGGGTTCCTGTGTGTCCCGCGCACTTCACCTTGAGTATCTTTTTGACCCTCTCTACCGCCCTCTGAGACGTCATTCCTTTGGGTTTGTCCAGTATCACTACTCCGTCCATTTAAGCGCTTCGTTTATAGAGCCAAATATAGAGCGTTTTATATCCATGAGCGTCCCGACAATCGTGCATCCCGCTGCCCTGTCGTGACCGCCACCGCCGAATTTCTCGGCAATCCGCGCGGCATTAACCTTTCCTTTTGATCTCAGGCTCAGTTTCCACCTTGAATCCCCATTGCCGGGCTCTTCTTCTCTAAAGAGGACGGCAACCTCAACACCCCTTATTGACCTTGGAAAATTCACAAACCCTTCGGTGTCTTCCTTACTTGTTCCGGTCATCCGAAACATCTCTCTCTTTATAACAACCGAAGCGATGTGTCCATCTTCCGTAACCTCAAGCGTCGGAAGAACCAATCCAAGGAGTCTCAGCCTCCGGAGCGGCTCGGCTTCGTAAAGGGTCTGAGATATCTCCCAAGGGCTTGCGCCGAGCCGGACTAACTCCGCCGCAACCTCAAATGTTTCGGGAATTGTGTTTGAGTATCTGAACGAGCCGGTATCAACAATGATCGTGGTGTAGAGATTCTCGGCTATATCGGGTGTAATCTCCAGTGCCCGCCCTGAGATCAGCCGAAGGGACAGAA
Source organism: Ignavibacteriales bacterium (assembly GCA_050259195.1). Lineage (GTDB taxonomy): Bacteria > Desulfobacterota_D > UBA1144 > Nemesobacterales > CSP1-2 > PSLL01. Next base: position 16,369 of record JBLNAE010000177.1, on the reverse strand, counting down.
TTTTTAAAAACGAGTAAACTATCATCCCCGTTGAAGAGGCATTCGGATTAAGAAGGTAGAGATCGGCAGACGGCTTACTTGTTTGATGATGGTCTATAATAATCGTAGTGCCGCATCTCCCTGAATCTTTAAACCTCTCAAATTCTTCTCCAACCCTGCTCGTATCCGTACAGTCAACAACGAAAGTAACATCAAAACTTCCACGAATGTTATCTAAAGAGGGCTTCACCTTTTCCGAGCCGGGAAGGAATTTGAGAGACTCGGTAACTCCATCTCTGTTGTAGAGGACTACATCTTTTCCAATTCTCTCAAGACTCAGACCGAGGGCAAGCGTAGAGCCTATCGCATCCCCGTCGGGATTTTCATGGGATGCGACAAGGAATCTCTTTTGTGTCTGAACTAAGTTAATTATCTTCTCCAGATCGCTCACCTTTTACCCCTTTTAAAATATCGTCAATCCTGTAGCCTTCTTCGAGCACAGAATCAAATTCAAATTTCAGCTCAGGGACCCTTTTTATCTTCAATCTCTTCCAGAGTTCCCTTTTTATAAACCCCGACGCACTCTGAAGCCCGGTCCGAGTTTCCTCTTTTCCAACTTCCTCTGTCATCACGGTAAAGTATATCCGCGCAAAAGATAGGTCATCTGTAACTTTTATTCCTGTAAGAGTAGCGGAGCGCACGCGGGGGTCTTTTATCTCGCCCTTTAATATCATCTCGGAGATCTCTTTAAGGATTAAATCCCCAACCCTGTCTGCACGCTTATATCCAATTCCCAAATGTTCGCTTCTCTGTGATGAGCTTGTCGAGTCCACTAGAAGTGAATAATCTCCATATCGCGGCTCACTATCTGGACGGTGCCCATAGACTCTATAAATCCTGAAACCTGATCCAGGATAGAATTCACATAAGGCGCCTCATTGCTCACAAAAGAAATTCCAACTATCGCTTTCTGCCACAGGTCCTGAGAACCAACCTCGGAGATCGAAACGTTACCAAACCTCGATTTTACCCTCTGAATTACACTTCTTAACGTATGCCTCTTTCCCTTTAAAGACCTATTTCCATCAATGTAAAGCTCGATCTTAAGCGCCCCTATTATCATCTATCAATGGTTTAGCTACAGAGGACACAGGGTCTATTATGAAAGAAGTCGGAGGGTTCACAAAGAGTATTTGTTAAAATCTTTTCTCTCTATCCTCCGTGTGCTCTGTGGCTAACATGGTTTTCTGTTTACCCCTAAAGCTTTTGCTTGATCTGATCGAACGTATAGACTTCAAGCACATCCCCAACCTTTATGTCATTAAAATTCTCAACCCCGATTCCGCATTCATAGCCGCTTTGAACCTCTCTTACGTCCTCTTTAAACCGCTTGAGAGAAGAAAGCTTTCCATCGAAAGCCACAACTCCGTCTCTTATTACTCGGATGTTATTGCCCCTTACTATCTTGCCGTCCGTAACTAAACACCCCGCAATCGTCCCCACGCTTGAGATGTGAAACGTAGCTTTAACCTCTGCATGTCCAATAACCTTCTCTTTCATAACAGGCTCAAGAAGCCCTTCCATCGCTTTTCTAATTCTATCAACGGCATCATATATTATTGTATGAAGCTCAAGTGAAACCTCTTCTTTTTCAGCAATATCAAGCGCCTTGGGATCAGGACGAACGTTAAACCCTACGACTACTGCATTGGATGCACTCGCAAGAACTATGTCAGTTTCGTTTATGGCTCCCACTCCTGAGTGGATTATTTTTACGCGGCACTTGTCTGTATCAAGCCTTGTAATTGCCTCTTTTAACGCCTCAACCGAGCCTTGAGTATCGGCTTTTACGATTAATGATAGCTCCTTTGTTTCTCCTTCTTTAAGGGCATCGAACAGGTCTTCAAGTGAAAGCTTTCTTGTTTTTGCGGCAAGCGCCTCCCTTCCCTTGAGCTCTCTATACTGAACTATTTCCTTTGCGGTTTTTTCGTCTTTGACAACATAGAACGGGTCCCCGGCGCCAGGCACCCCGGAGAGGCCCAGCACCTCTACGGGCATTGAAGGTCCCGCATCGCCTATTCTTTCTCCCCTATCGTCTATTAATGCTCTTACTCTTCCATAATGGATCCCCGCAACCAGATAATCCCCGATCCTCAGGGTTCCCTCTTTGTCAATCACAGTCGCAACAGGACCCCTTCCTCTATCGAGTTTAGCCTCTATTACGACCCCATTTGCTCTTTTATTAGGATTTGCCTTGAGCTCAAGCACATCGGCCTGGAGAAGAACCAGTTCGAGCAACTCTCTAATCCCAGTTTTTTTTCTTGCGGATACCTCGGCAAAAAGCGTATCTCCCCCCCATTCCTCAGGCACAAGGCCAAGCTCAGAGAGCTGTCTCTTGATCCTATCTGGGTTTGCCTCGGGTTTATCTACCTTGTTTACAGCGACTACTATTGGAACTCCCGCAGCCTTTGCATGGTTTACAGCCTCTACAGTCTGAGGCATAACACCATCATCCGCTGCAACCACGAGTATTACAATATCCGTCATCTGAGCGCCCCGAGCCCTCATCGCAGTAAAGGCTTCATGCCCCGGGGTGTCAATAAAAACCACTTTCCTTCCATCTACGGCCACGCTATAGGCACCAATGTGCTGAGTGATACCTCCCGCCTCTTTTTCCGCCACATTTGTGTGTCTTATAGCATCAAGAAGCGTAGTTTTTCCATGATCAACGTGCCCCATTACCGTTACAATCGGCGGCCTCGGGAGAAGGTCAGAGGAAACACCCGATTCCTGTTCAGAGAGGAATTCCTTTTCTTCAAAGAACTCAGCCGTAACCTCGTATCCTAATTCTCCGGCTACGATGGCAGCAGTCTCATGGTCTATTGACTGATTTATGGTAGCCATCATGCCAAGTCCTATAAGCTTCTTTATAACATCCGCCGCTTTAACACCCATCCTCTTAGCCAAATCGCCAACAGTCACCGACTCGCCAAGCTTAATCACGCGCCTTGTCGGCCGCGTTGGAAAAGGAATGACCTGAGCGGATTTTCCCTCTTTTGTCGGTAATTCCTGAGTCCTTGAGAATTCTCTTTGAACATCCTGAGTAGTTTTTGCCTGGCCAAGGCTATCAGTAGCAGGACGACTCCTTGACCGCCGGTCTTCAACCAGATATTCCCTCTTTCTCACGGGAAGCTTTGTTCTAAAAGCCCTGCGCAGCTCTTCGAGGGTCTCTTCATCTATTATTTCTTCTCTCTTGGGTCTAACCTTATGCCCCTTCTTTTTAACCTTCTTTTCAACCTCTTCTTTCGGCTCCTCTTCTTTTATCCCTTCCTTCACCTCAGGTTTTTGTTCAACCTCAGGCTCCGCAGATTCAACCTTCAGAAACGGCTTTTCCTCAATGGGTAACGTTTCCTCTTTTGTAACCCTCTCAGATTCAAGTTTTGCTTCCTGAGTTTCCTGAACAGCTCGAAGGGATGGGCTGGGTTCTACTGATGGTAGCGGCACAGGGACTTTTTCCTCCTCTTTTAGAACGCGGACCTCTTCCGGTTCCGGCTCTTCTACTTTTCTCTTTCGCCTTATTACTACCGTGTTGCCTTTTCTTCTCTCTACTACCTCTTCGCCGGTTTCAGAGCGAAATACCTTTACCTCTTCTTTCACCTCTTTAGGCTCTTCGCGTGCGGGCAGTCGTCCATGATTTTTAGATGCTCTTACCTTGTCCTTTATTCTTCTGGCTTCTTCTTCGGAGATAGAGCTCGAGTGGCTGCGTATGGATATTCCAACGTGTTTTGCCGCATCTATGACCTCCTTATTCGATACACCTAGCTCTTTTGAGAGGTCATAAACCCTTACATTTGCCATTCATTTTCACCTTTGCTAATATAGTTTATCTAATAAATATTACCCAATTTTTGATCTTATGCAAAAACGGATATTGGCTATCGGGTGCTAGATTAGGAAACTCCTTTCCTAGCCCCTCATATACCTGTCACCCAATATTTATTGCCCTTCAGGTTGAGCAGGCATAGTCATCTTTTCGAGTTTATTTTTGAGCGCAATTCTCGCGGCAGTCTGAATCTTCTGGGCATCCTCCTCATTTTTAAGTCCAGCGGCCTTCATCAAAGCCTTCGGGTCTGAAAACGCAATATCCTCTAGAGAACGAAACCCCTCGCCATAAAGAAGATTCGCCGTGACCTCCCCGACATTGGGAAGCGTCATAAGCACGGAGATAACCTCCTGCTGTTCATACCTTACCTGAGAATCGGTCTTTATATCTATTCTCCATCCGGTAAGCTGAGACGCAAGTCTTACATTCTGCCCCTTTCTCCCTATTGCAAGCGAAAGCTGGTCGTCATCTACGATGACCTCCATTGACCTGTTATCCTCATCAATTATCACCTTGCTTACGCGCGCCGGAGAAAGGGCATTGCATACGAATCTCGCAGGGTCCGACGACCAGGGAACAATATCAATCTTCTCGCCTCTGAGTTCTTGAATAACATTTTGCACCCTTGAGCCTCTCATCCCTACGCAGGCTCCAACCGGGTCCACGTCTGGATCGTTTGAGGAGACCGTTATCTTTGTGCGGCCCCCCGGGTCTCTTGAGATGCCTTTAATTTCCACCAAGCCCTCCGTGATTTCGGGAACCTCGGCTTTAAAAAGGCTCTTTACAAAGTCGGGATGAGCACGAGAGAGGATTAGCTGAGGGCCTCTTTTATTTTCCCTTATGTCAATGAGAATTGCTCTTATTCTCTCCTTCTGTTTGTAATACTCTTTAGGCACCTGGTGCTCGGCAGGAAGGATTGCTTCCGTCCTCCCCAGATCCACTATCACATTTCTCTTCTCGACTCTTCTCACAATGCCGCTTATAAGCTCGCCTTTTCGACTCTTAAACTCTTCAGAGATCACCTTGCCCTCGGCTTCCTTGATCTTCTGAAGAATCTTCTGCTTCGCGTTTTGAATCGCAATTCTCGTAAAATCGGGATTGATTTTTACGCCAATTATATCGCCCACCTCGGCTTCGGGGTCTAGCTCAGCCGCTTCATCAACACCGATCTGCGTATCGGTGTCCTTTACGTCCTCGGTAACAGTCTTAAACTCAAAAAGCTCAATCTCGCCCTGGTCTTCGTTGTAGCGCACCTCAAGCTCCTTGCTCTTATCCTGCATGCGAAAGAGCTTTTGCGATGCAGAAAGAACCGCTTCTTCTACGGCTTTAATAATCGCCTCCTTATCCACTCCCTTATCCTTACACACAGAATCTATTACGCGGCTTAGTTCAGTAGCCATATTAATCACCTCCTAAAAATCCAGCTCCAAGTTGGCTTTCTCGATTTTGTCATACTCAATAAGGTAAGTGCGCCCATCCACCAAAACAGTAGCAACATTATCCGCAAAATCGAGAAGCCTGCCCACAAAAACCCTTCTATCTTCGATGTCCGTTTTAGTTTTAATCTTTACCCTCTTTCCCCTGAATCTCTCAAAATCCCTTGGCCTTTTAAGTGCTCTCGTAAGGCCCGGAGAAGAAACCTCAAGGTTATACGAGCCGGGAATTACATCGTGCACATCAAGGAGAGTCCCCAGTTCGCGACTGAGTTTGGCACAATCGTCAACCGTTACCCCGCCCTCTTTATCTATGTATATTCTAAGCACCCTGCCCCGGCCTTCTCTTCTATACTCAAGGTCAACAAGCTCAAACCCGTCTTCAAGAAGGAGAGGGTTTAAAATCTCCCGGACACTCTCAACTACCTCTTCATCTAAAGAACTCATATATCTACTCCTAAAACCAACAAGAAAAAAGCGGGTCAAAGCCCGCTTTCATTAACTGAAATTTTACCTAAATAAAAATAGGAGAGCAAGTTAAACAAAGATTAAATCCTTAAAATAGGTAATCGTAGGCGCACGACGCGCTACGCTCCTGACATCGAACAACTGGCCGCTTCTCTCTACAATCATTAACACCGATCAAATTTTCAAATATACTTTTCCTACTGACTACTTCAATTGGGTAGGTTAAAATAGGTAATAGGCATTTGATCTTTTTAATACTAGAGGTCATCCCAAAACTGGTTTGTCATGCTGGAGCGTAGCAAAGCATCTTACAGAAAAACGTAATAAACACTGTAAAAAATGAGATTCTTCAGTCGCTTTGCTCCTTCCGAATGACAATTGGGAGGTTTTGGGATAGCTTCTAACATCCCAACGCTAATAAAACGGAGGCTCTACTGATATGGCTAAAGATATAAACATGAATTTAGAGAGGAAGAAACCGTTCGACCCGCACTGGTACTTCAAAGAAAAAAGGGAGGAATGGGTCCTTCCACTTATTTTAAAAAATAGGGCAAAAAGACTCAAGAATAAGCCGTTTCTTCAGTATCAGGATGAAAAACCGCTCAGCTTCCAAGAGGTAAACACACTCGCAAATAAAGTAGGAAACGGACTGATCGAACTCGGAATTAAAAAGCGAGACAGAGTAGCAGTTCTTATGCCCAACTCTTCCGACTACGTGGTAGTATGGTTTGGTATACTCAAAGCCGGGGGCATTATGGCTCCAATCAACACCGCGTACAAGATGGATTTTCTCGAATATATAATTGATAACTCGGACTCTAGGGTCCTTTTCGTAGCCGAGGAGTATCTCGAAAGAATAGCGCCGATCCAAGACAGAGTCCCTAAAGTTGAAAAGATAATCGTATGGACGCGGAATAAAACGAGCAGTTTTCAAAATATGGGAGTTAATGCAAGACCCCTCGTTTCGTATGGAGATTTCCTGGACAATTCAAGCTCCGTAGAGCCTGAGGTAGACGTCAGATTCATAGATACCGCGCGCCTCATGTATACGTCGGGAACTACGGGACGCTCAAAAGGGGTTACAAAATCGCACGCCGCCGATTATTATAGCGCAAATGGATATGTAGAACTGATCGAAATAGATGAAAATGATGTCCTTTTTACGTGCCTTCCCCTTTTTCATTCCAACGCCCAGGTGCTCTGCGTTTATCCTGCCCTCATTGCGGGAGCGAGGGTTGCGATATATGAGAGGTTTAGCACATCCCAGTTCTGGAATTGGGTAAAGGAATCAGGAACAACTGCATTCAACCTTCTCGGCGCTATGAGCTACTTTCTCTGGCGTCAGCCTCCGGTTCCAGAAGAGAAAGAGCATAGAGTCAGGCTTGCGTTAATATCTCCCGCGCCGCACGATATACTTGAACAATTTATGGAGAGATTCAATATAAAGGTCATGGAAGGCTACGGGCTTACAGAGACCGGAGTGGTGACCTATATGCGCCCCAACGAACCCTTCAGGGTTGGCTCATGCGGAAAAGAGGCTCCGGGGTATGAGGTGAAAATCGTAAATCCCGAAAGTGATGAAGAGCTAGAGAGAGGACAGGTTGGAGAGATAGTTGTTCGTCCCCGAATTCCTAACATAATGCTTTACTATTACCACAAGATGCCGGAAAAGACAGTTAGCGATTTTAGGAACTTCTGGTTCCACACAGGAGACGGTGGAAGAATGGATGATGATGGATACGTCTACTTTGTTGACAGGGTGAAAGACTACATAAGAAGAAGAGGCGAAAATATCAGTTCATTTGAAGTTGAGAGAATCGCGTGCCAGCACCCGGCTGTGGCAGAGGCCGCCGCGGTTGGAATTAAATCGGGCGAGGGGAAATTTGCAGAGGATGATCTTATGATAGTAGCGGTTAAAAAGCCCTCCGGAGACGTATCATATGAAGAACTCATTAAGCACTGTGAGGAAAGGATGCCGTATTTTATGATTCCAAGGTTTATAAGGTTTGTTGATGCGCTTCCTAAAACTCCTACTGAAAGGGTTCAAAAGTACATCCTCAAAGAGCAAGGAATAACCCCGGATACATGGGATATGGAAAAGGCCGGATATAAGATTAAGAGATAAAACAAATCCGTTCGGCTGAACACGAGAGTCACTTTAAAGGAGGTTGGAGAGATGAATATGAATCTAGCCGACAAGATGATAAGAGCGGCCAAGCTCGACGTTCAACTCTACGAAGAAGTTGAGAAGGATCCAGAAGCCACAAAAGAGGCCTTTTTAGTCGTTCTGATTGGGGCAATATGCAACGGAATCGGGAGCATAGGAGTTTTGGGAGCAAAGGGAATAATAGCGGGACTTATATCGGCAATTATAGGATGGGTTCTCTGGAGCATTGTTATTTTCCTCATAGGCGTGAAGGTTTTCAAATACACGTCCGACATGGGGGAACTCCTCAGGTGCCTCGGATTTGCCTACTCTCCAAATGCCGTGAGCATTCTTGGAGTTATCCCCTTAATTGGCGGCATAATAAGGTTCGTCGTCTTTATTTGGATCCTGGTAGCCTTTATCGTTGCCGTGCGACAGGCACTTGACTGCGGAACGGGAAGAGCGATTTTAGTCTCCGTATTAGGCTTTATAGCCTTTTTAATTATCACCGCCATGTTCTTCCGTCTCTTTGCGTTTTAAGTCGCATGTAACGGTTAGGCATAATTTGTAATAACGATTTCGGATATAAACCTTCTATCCTGAGTCTGTCAAGGTGTGAGTCTATTAGTAGAATTGAAATGGATTATTTGATCTCCCTTTTCAGCTTATCCAGAAGCTTTTCTAATTCCTCAAAGTCGGATTTTATTCCCCCATCTCCAAATCTTAGATCGAGATACTTCTCTGTGAATTTCCCAAACGTCCGGAACCGCGCCCTGCCGCTCTGCACTACGCTGTTGGCAAACTCCTTAGGGGCTATAAAATCCTCTTTCTTAAAACCCTTTTTGGATAGGAGCACAAGGGCTTTTTTGTACAGGATCGAAGCCTTCTCGTCCGGCTTTTTCCTCACGTATCTAAAAAGAAGCTTTGCCTCTGGTTTAGATAAAAAAATCCATGCAATGAGAGCCCCAATTATAGCGGCAATGCTCCACTTTCTATTAACCTTGAGATTAAAATCCACTTTATTTTGCATCCTGCTTTTTTGCCATCTCCAATTATCCTGAATCTGGGAGAGGAGATGAACCTGATCCTTCTGCCCAAAATCCACAACGTATCTACTCCATCTATATCTCAAATAATCAAGATAAGAGGCGATGAAAAAGAACTTACCCTTTGACGAAAAACCTGCGTCTCCCGGCGGAGTGGGGTCGAAGAGAACCCATCCGTGCCGTGGGAAAAAGACCTCAACCCAGGAGTGAGCATTGCTTTCGCGGACCAAGAAAAACCTCCCGTACTCGTTCCACTCTCCGCCAAGAAACCCGTTTACAATCCTTGCCGGAACTCCCACCTCTCTAAGCAGAACGACCATGGCCGTCGCAAAATACTCGCAGTGCCCCGCCTTGTTTTTAAAAAGGAAATCCTCAAGCGGAAATCCGGCGGTTCCATTCTCAAGCGTTATAGTGTATCTCATATTTCCAATGAGATACCTTTTGATTGATTCAGCCTTATCATAAACATTTGTATCTAGGGATGTAATCTTCCTCGCAAGCTCCTCGATTCTACCGCTGAGCCTTGGGAGCTGCAGATACTGCTTTTCTATGGATGCCGGGTAATCTCCACCGTCTTCTCTTAGTTCCGTATCAGAGGGAACACTTAAATCAGAATAAGCCACGTATTTCAATCTATTTGAGACCTTGTTAGGGAGCATATAAGAGTCATTTTCACTCTCTATCCTTTCCCATTCTCCCCCCTGGAACCCCACAGGAATGCTTCCTGCAAACAACACATATGTATCAATTGGCTCGGTTATCACCTCTTGATACACAACTCTATTTTTAGGCTCTTTTTTTACGTTTATTATTCCCTCTCGATTTTTTATGTATATCTTACGATCAAAATTTTCCGTTCTCCATACAGTCCCATCAAATTCATCAAGCGCTATTCCACGCCAGTAAATCGGCTGGGGGAGACTCTGCGGATCGCGATTTAGGATTCTTATTCTCATAACAGGGGACGGATCGAGCTTGATCTGCCCTACCTGACCCAGTTTAACCTCGTCTGAAAATCCACTGCTTAGAGTCTCCGGCTTAATAAAGTCCGTTGCTAAAAACCCGCTTCCCAGCCTTGGAACCGAGATAAAGATTAAAGCCGTGAAAATAAAAATCACAAAGCTCGCTCCCCCCGTAATTCCAAGAAAAAGAGGGGTAACAACCTTTGGATCATCATTGCTTGAGGCTTCGATAGATTCCCTTTTCATATTAAAGGCTATAATTGCCCAAAGGGCCAGAGCGACATAAACGATGAATGCCACTCCATAAGAGAAATCCACGGTGAGAATGGTTCCGGCGAGAAATTGAAAAAAACTCAGGATGTAAATCTGAATAATATCCCTCATTCCTTTTGGTCCCAGGAGCTTTAGCACCTGTGTATATATAAGAAAGGTTAGAATTTCATCAAAAATCCCCATGCCAAGAAAGACTACGCTCGTAAAGACGTAGATTACAAGTACAATAGCAAGGGCAGTTATAATATTCTGGTTCAAGTAATAACCTTTATTAAACCTTTCATTTATGAAACTCAAAATTAACGAACCGAGGAAAACGGAAATGCTGATTGGGTCTGCCTGTCCCGTAATGGATATGGCAAAAAAACCCACGAGCGCAAGAAGATGGGTAAATAGATTCAGCGCCTGGGACGTTTTCATTTAATCTCTCCCGCGCATTTAACCTCAAGCTCGCGAAGCCTTTTTATTCTATCCCTAATCTCAGCCGCTCTTTCAAACTCAAGCTTCTTTGCTGCGTCTTTCATCTCTTTCGTAAGCTCTTCAACCAGCCCCGGTATCCTCTCAGGGGAAACCTCAAGGTCTCTCACATCGCCCGTTGAAACCGTAAAGTAATCCATTTCGTATATCGAAGACAGCGCATCGCTTATCCCTTTCTTAACGGTCTCAGGCGTTATGCCGTGAGACTTGTTATACTCGTCTTGAATCCTCCTTCTCCTGTTCGTTTCGCCAATAGCGCGCGCCATAGAGGATGTGATATTATCAGCGTAGAGAATGACCTTTCCGCGAACGTTTCTTGAAGCGCGTCCGAAAACCTGGATCAGAGACATCTCGGAGCGCAGAAACCCCTCCTTATCCGCATCAAGAACGGCAACGAGAGATACCTCCGGAATATCAAGCCCCTCTCTCAAAAGATTTACTCCAATAAGAACGTCAAACTTCTGCAGCCTGAGTTCCCTTATTATTTTAATCCTCTCAAGCGTATCAATATCCGAATGAAGATAGCGGACTCTTACGCCGAGTTCCCTATAATATTCGGTCAGGTCCTCAGCCATCCTTTTTGTGAGGGTCGTTATAAGAACTCTGTCTCCAATATTTACCCTCTTTCTAATCTCTTCGAGAAGGTCGTCTACCTGGTTCTCGGCTGATCTTACTTCAACCCCCGGATCCGTAAGCCCCGTGGGACGGATTATTTGCTCAACTACGGCGCCGTCTGAATTCCTGAGTTCATAAGGCCCCGGAGTAGCGGACACGAATATCACCTGATTTATCCTCTTTTCAAACTCAGGAAAGCTGAGAGGCCGATTATCGAGCGCAGAAGGGAGCCTGAATCCGTGCTCACTGAGAGTGAGCTTTCTACTCCTATCACCATGATACATCCCATGCAGCTGCGGTACCGTCTGATGGCTTTCATCAATTATAAAAAGGGAGTCCCGGGGGAAATAGTCAAGAAGCGTCCAGGGCGGCTCTCCGGCATTTCTCCCGGAAAGATGCCTTGAGTAGTTCTCAATTCCCGGACAAAATCCCATTGTAGAGAGGAGTTCTAAGTCATAGTTTGTCCTTTCTTCGATTCTCTTTCTCTCAACCATCATCCCGCGAGACTCAAAGTATTTTATCCTCTCTTTCAGTTCCTCTTCGATGGTTTTAATGGCCCGAACGAGTTTCTCGCGAGGCGCTACATAATGAGTGCTTGGATAAATTATCGTCTTCTGAACAGCTCTAATGGGTTTTCCCCTTAGTGGATCAATCTCCTTTATTGACTCCACAGAGTCGCCAAAAAACTCGATTCTTATGGCAACAGATTCTACATGAGATGGAAATATCTCAACCACGTCGCCTTTTACCCGAAAGGCCCCCCTATAGAGGTCAAAGTTGCTTCTTGCATACTGCGCTTGAGCGAATTTTCTTAGGAGGTCGTCGCGGTTTAAGCTCATCCCTTCCTCAACGATTGTGAGCATTCCGTAGTAGTCTTCAGGCGAGCCTATTCCATATATACACGAGACGCTTGCGACTATGATTACGTCTTTTCCTTCAAAAAGAGACGATGTCGCTCCGTGGCGTAGCCTGTCTATGTGTTCGTTTATCGCCGCATCTTTTTCAATGTATGTGTCTGTCTCAGGGATGTACGCCTCCGGCTGGTAGTAGTCGTAGTAGCTCACAAAGTAATGCACCGAGTTCTCAGGAAAAAGCTCTTTGAGTTCTCCGTAAAGCTGAGCGGCTAGGGTTTTATTGTGAGCAATGATTAGAGTCGGGCGCCCTACGTTTGCAATTACGTGTGCAACTGTAAACGTCTTACCGCTCCCCGTAACCCCAAGGAGCACCTGATTTCTCAGCCCTCTGAGCACTCCCTCCGTGAGCTTATCTATAGCTTGAGGCTGGTCGCCTTTAGGCGTAAGATCAGTTTTTAATTTAAACATTCTAAATTCAGGAGAAAAAGGGCACATTGCACGTGCCCTTACAGTATAGTAGTTTAAATCAATCTCACCTTTCTGTAAACGATTTGAAGGATGAATTAGGAACCGAAGGTTGTCAGACAAGAATGTCTGTTTCTAAACCTCTATTGCCATTTATATGGCCCCTAATTACAGGAATGGGTGGAGAAGAATTTAATATGCAGAATTCGTTAATGACGTGTTTTCCCATATTTTGACTTAATCTCTTCAAGCTTGGTTCTCTGTTGTGGAGTAAGTACGTCTCTTATTTGAAGAAACATATCCACTCTAACCTTCCTCATATTGCCCCTTATACCTTCTACTTCATCATTTAATCTTGAGATCTCTTCCCGAGTCGAATTTGGGTTTCTACGCGTATCTCTTAGTTTCCCCTCTTTTTCCTTGAGTTTGGAATCAAGCTCTATCATCTGCGGTCTGTATGAAGAGAATATCGCTTCTATCCGATTCTGTTGATCATTCGTAAGCTCCAATTCTTTTGCAATGTTTGGATGCTTCCACCATTTGCCTTGTACATCGTCATCATTGCCATAGCTAAACGAGGACACAAAAACCATTAGGAAGAATAAAATTAATGACCTTTTCAATTTTTATCCCCCTTTATTATTCTCTTCGATTGGTTCATCCCAAGGCCCATAAACATCGAGCGACTGCCCGCCTTCCCTTGAGATGGCCTTATCAAAATCAACCAAAAGCTTCTCGTCAGCCTTGTCCCTTTCAGTAAAAACGACATTTGTTCTACTAGGCTTAACGAAACCAAACCAAATAACAACAGCAATCACAGTAACGGCTAAAGCCGCCCCATAAGTCCAGCCGAGTTTCCAGTTCTTAAAGAATTCCATTATCCCGCCTTTTCTAGTATCCTCATGCGAAACCCCATCCCAGAATTTGGCGACAAAATTTTCCCCGACCTCAACGCCGTCCCACATATCCATTAGATTCCATACATTATGAGATTCCTTAAGAAACAGGGTGCAATCCGTGCATTCTCTTAAGTGCGCCTCAACCTGCATCTTTTCGATTTGGGTTAAATACCCATTGGGGTATTCGAGAATTAATTCCTTAATCTTTTCGCATCCCATGGCTTTCTTCCCCTTTCATATATGGTTTTAACTTTTCTATTAATTTCATTCTGCCCCTGTGGACGTAAGCCTTTACCGCTCCAACCGTACATCCTATAATCTCTGCAACCTCTTCGTAAGGAAGCTCCTCGTATTTACAGAGAACAACGGCCGTTCTCTCTCTTTCGGGCAGAGACTTTAACGCCTCAAATATGGCGCCTCCGATCTCCCTTCTAAAAGTGATGTCGTAGGCATCCGCCGGTTTAGGATCTCCCAGGTCTCCGGAATTTTCCTCTATATCGTCTAAGCTCAGGCTTTGATCTTTCCCCCTTGATTTAACCTCGGTAAGGCACAGGTTGGTGGCGATCTTATAGAGCCATGTCGAGAACTTTGCTTCAGGCTTGTATCTCTTTGCCGAGCGGTAAACCCTCAAGAAAACCTCCTGCGCCAGGTCCTCCGAATTTCCCCTGTCATTTGTGAACCTGTATATATAATTAACTATCCCTCTATAGTGCCTCCTCATAAGCTCAGAAAAAGCAGTATCGTCCCCCGACCTAACCCTCTCCATAAGCTCAATGTCGTTTTCCATCTGCATATTGTTCGGGTCTATCAATAATAACTAGGAGTTTTAGAAAAAAGTTTCAGCTAATTATCTAATTCGAGTATAATTTATAGCGCGCCGTAAAACAATATTGCAGTTTCCGGCACATTGTTTATTAGCTCAGGATAACTCCGCAAGGAGACTAAAGATTGCAGGGGCGGGTCTTGCACCCGCCCTATTTTTTGGCAGCCAATTAGGGAGAAGGAATGAAAGGAAAGTTTGTTCAAAGAAAGACAACACAGGCCGAAAAGAATGGCCGCTCTGCGTCCGGATCAAACGCTTCCGCATCGGCCAAAACCATGTCGCCACCCCAAGAGCTTTCACAAACGAGGCGTGTTCTTGTCACCATAGGGATAATGATAGGGATGTTTCTCGCCGCCCTCGATGCTACGGCGGTAAGCACGGCAATGCCTACAGTAGTGTCGAGCCTGGGGGGGCTTAGCATATATAGCTGGGTATTTTCTGCGTATATTCTCACATCCACTGTAACGCTCCCGCTCTGGGGAAAATTCTCGGACATCTATGGAAGAAGGATTTTCTATATCCTTGGTGTAGCCCTTTTTCTCCTGGGCTCCGCCCTCTCAGGTCAATCCAAGTCCATGGTTGAGTTAATAATATTTCGCGCCATTCAAGGCCTCGGCGGTGGTGCCCTTCTTACGCTTGGAATGATAATTATAGGAGAGGTATTCTCGCTCAAGGAAAGGGCAAAAATACAGGGACTTTTTGGGGGTGTCTGGGGGCTTTCAAGCATCGTAGGCCCCATTATCGGGGGGTTTATCACAGACCATCTTTCATGGAGGTGGGTTTTTTACCTGAACGTTCCATTTGGCTTTATAGCCGCAACAGTAATGGGGTTTGTCTTAAAAGAGCAGATTAAAAACAAGAAAACGTCTCTTGATTACGCAGGGGGAATTGTACTTACCGCGCTTATTACCATATTCCTTCTTGGACTTATGGAGATTGGCAAGGAAAGTGGCTGGAACTCCATTCTTGCGCTTGGAATGTTTGTTCTCTGTCCCCTTCTTCTTTGGCTCTTTATCTTTATCGAAAAGAGGACAGAAGACCCCATCCTTCCGCTTGACCTATTTTCAAACCGATTTTTCAAGGTCTCAGCCATAACCGGGTTCCTAATAGGAATGGCAATGTTCGGGTCAATCTCATTCATTCCATTGTTCGTGCAGGGGGTTATTGGAACAAACGCAACAGGTGCGGGAAGCGTCCTCACGCCGCTTCTGCTCGGATGGGTCTTTTTCTCAAGCATCTCCGGAAGGCTTCTCCTTCGGTTCAAGTATCGTCCGCTTGTAATTGTCGGTACGGGGCTTGTAACTATTGGTTTTTTTCTTCTTAGCCGATGGAATGAGAGCACAAGCCGGAGCGTCGCTACCCGTGACATGGTATTCCTTGGATGCGGAATGGGGATGATTTTAATTCCTCTGCTTCTAGGTGTTCAAAACTCGGTTCCCAAAAGGCAGCTTGGTATTGCAACCTCCGGCACTCAATTTTTTCGCTCAATTGGAGGGGCGGTCGGCGTAAGCATAATGGGCACGGTAATGGGCGCATACATGCATTTGGAGCTTAAGTCCTTATCAAGAGATGTCAGTTTAAAACTCTCCAGTCTCAGCCCCGACTCCCTTGTAAACCCGATAGAGAGGCAGAGTCTACCTAAAGAAGCCTTGGACACGCTAAGAGGAGTCTTTGCGCACTCCCTTCACTATGTCTTTATCGCCGGGCTTGGTATCGCGCTTCTTGCATTTATATCGGCCTTTCTCGTTCCTCACGAAAAAGCGGTGGATCGAATAGATGAAGAGCATAGGGCCGTGAAAAAGGTTAAAAGTAGCTAACTCACGTTACGCAGCTCCCGTAAAAACATTCGAGGATGACGTTTATCTTATGTTTGTCATGCTCCAATCTTGTTCCCGAATATTGAGTCTATTAGTGCGTAACATAAGTAATACCATTTCGATTAGTTAATTGTGCATAGTTATTATACAATAAAAACACTATGCAAAAACCTATACCTATCATAAAAGAACAAATCCAGGAGCTTGAACAAAAACTACACAAGGAGAA
>JBLNAE010000176.1:0-6540 GCA_050259195.1 Ignavibacteriales bacterium | reverse complement strand
TGGCACAAACTATTTTCACATGGATTTTAGTGGTAGTGAAATTGGTGGTAGTTTGATGGTAGATTACTAATGAATAGCGTTAAATGGAGTAACAGGGATTTTCTCGTATTCAAGGGAAAATCCCTGTAATATCGGGCACTTGCTTAGCTTCTATTTATCAGAGTTTTACGCTGCCATACTCCCAAAAGAGTATACAGAATACTCTCTATAACCTTAGAGACTCATATATAATTACTCGTTATGTTGGCATATTCGCATAAGGTAAAAGATATAAAGATATAAGGACATCCAAATTACAACTTCCGGTTAACCTTTTTGGATATATGGCTATATCAAGATTTTAGCCTTTCCAATCTCTTCCACACCTCTTCGATAAGTTCCCTCACTCCCTCTCCGGTTGCAGAGGAAATCGGAAATACCTTTATTCCGAGTTTTTTGAAGTAGGTCTCTATCTCCTCGAGTTTTTCTTCTGCCTCTGTTATATCAATTTTATTCGGCGCGATAATCTGAGGTTTATTTTTAAGCTCCGGGCTGTAAGCTTCGAGTTCCTCATTCATGATGCAATAATCCTCTATCGGGTCTCTTTCCGTAAAAGGAGACAAGTCAAGGAGATGAATGAGGACTTTTGTGCGCTCTATATGTCTTAAGAACTTTATTCCAAGTCCCGCTCCTTCGTGTGCGCCCTTTATGAGTCCCGGAATGTCGGCGACTACAAACGTTTTTCCCTCGTTATAGCTCACAACTCCCAGATTAGGGATGAGTGTGGTAAATGGATAGTCAGCAATCCTTGGCCGCGCCGCCGAGATTCTGGAAATGAGGGTTGACTTTCCCGCATTCGGAAAGCCGATGATTCCCACATCCGCAAGGAGCCTTAACTCAAGGATCAAGGTTTTTTCTTCACCCTCCTCTCCGGGCTGCGCATACCTTGGAGCCTGGTTTGTTGATGTCGCAAACCTTGCATTCCCTCTTCCCCCGCGCCCTCCACTTGCGACAACAAGAGTCTGATTGTCTGCTGTAATGTCTCCTAGAATTTCTCCCGTAAAAAAGTCTCTTACGACGGTTCCAATGGGAACCGGAACCAAAAGCGCGGGGGCATTTTTGCCGTGCTGGTCTTTTCCTCTTCCATGCTCTCCGTTTTGTGCTCTATAGTGCTGCTTGTAGTGGTAGTCGAGAAGTGACGTCATATTTTCTCTGCCTATAACGATGACATCCCCTCCGTCCCCACCGTCTCCGCCATTTGGACCGCCTCGCGGAACGAATTTCTCGCGCCTGAAACTCACGCACCCCCTTCCACCGCGCCCTGATTTTACATAAATTTTCGCTTCATCTACGAATTTAACCATTATATTTTATTCAACAAATAAACTTCTTGACTATATTAAAAACACAGACAGGCTTTACCTAAAAATTATTTACTGTCTTAATCTCATTAACCAACTGAGAAACCATTTTTAGCTTCTTTTTATATTCTATATATACGTTATGTTCTGTACTATCATTGTCAATGATGCTCGAATCTTCTTCTACAAATATTGTATAATGGCATTCAGGACAAACATAAAAATCAAAAGTTGTCCGCTTTACCATCAGGTCCCTAATAGCTATGACGGAAAACCCTAAAAAATACTGGCGAGCAACTCTGCAACCTCAAGTCTCCTTCCTCCTGTATGAACATCTTCTATCCCTTTGTATTCAAGCCGCACCTTACAAGTAGGGCAAAGTCCTTCATATCGCATTTCTTTTCTCATAACGGTTTTCCTCCCGTTTCGTTTTTTATAGATTTTACATATGCTTGTCTTCCTGGCTTTTACTTAATCTTTTTCTTGTTTATTGTGGGCACTTAATTCAATTGATTTATCAGTTTGTGAAGAGCAAAAATTCCAATTGAAAGTTTCTAGAGTATAACACATTTGCCTCTTAAGAAGCTCAGTGCTATCCTAACTCTCGTGGTCATTGGTATTCCAAAAGAGAGAAAGATACGTGAATATCGGGTTGCCGCTACCCCTCAAACGGCAAGGGTTTTAGTCGAAAGAGGTCATAACGTTCTTGTAGAAAATGGGGCCGGAATAGGAAGCGGTATAAGCGACGAGGAGTTTAAAAAAGCGGGAGCAGAGATGGTCGAAAGCGAAAAAGAGGTTTTCAGGAAATCCCAACTCATCGTAAAGGTAAAAGAACTCCTCCCCGAAGAATTCTCTCTAATCCGAGGGGATCAAACCCTTTTTTCTTACCTTCATCTCGCCGCGAACATGGAGCTTGCAAGTGCTCTTCAAAAAAGCGACGCGAGGGCTATAGCATTCGAAACGGTTGAGCTTTCGGATGGCTCCCTCCCTCTTTTGGTCCCCATGAGCAGAATCGCAGGAAGGCTTTCGGTACAAGTCGGAATCCACTTCCTTGAAAAACCAAGCGGTGGAAAAGGGGTTTTAATCAGCGGCGCTCCAGGAGTAAGGCCGGGGAAGGTCACGGTCATAGGAGGGGGAACGGTCGGATATAACGCCGCTATTTCGGCCTTCGGACTTGGCGCCGAAATTACGGTTATAGATAAAAATCAGAGACGACTAGAATTCTTCCACGAAGAGTTTAATGGAAAGGTAAAAACCATTCCATCCTACTCTGAATTAATACAAGAAGAGCTTTTGAATTCTGACCTGGTTATTGGTGCCGTTCTTATACCTGGAGCCAAGGCACCCAAGGTCATTACAAAAGAGATGATTACAAAAATGAAACCTGGAAGTGTCTTCGCCGATGTAGCAATTGACCAGGGAGGATGTTCAGAGACGAGCCGCCCTACAAATCTCGATTCGCCTACGTTTAGCGTTGATGGAGTGGTGCATTACTGCGTAACGAATATTCCTTCTCTTGTTTCAAAGACAGCTACTTACTCACTGGCAAATGCCATACTTCCTTACGTCCTAAAAATAGCCGATGGTGAAATTGAAAAAGACGGCGCTCTTATAAAAGGCATAAACGTGGATAGAGGAAAGTTGCTATTAAAGTTGAATTAACCGTCGGCTAATCGAGCTGGCAATGCAGGATACGTGTGTGATACGTTAACAGTTGCATTCAAGCCGATAAGGAAGCATTCTGTATTTAGGGAGAATGTATTATGAGAAAATTCTTTGCTATCACGGCTGTAGGAAAAGATCGCCCCGGCATTGTCGCGGGTGTGTCAAAAATCCTCTTTGACCTTGGAGCAAATATTGAGGATTCGAGCATGACTATTCTAAAGAGCGAATTTGCCATGATTCTTATTATTTCAACTGGACAAGAAACCGAGACTTCAGATTTTGAGAATCATTTTAAAGAACTTACGAATAAAATGGGACTTTTTATATCCGTAAAGGAACTTGGTGAAGATGAAATACATTCGAAGAAATCCTGCTCCGGGATTCCATACATAATCTCCGTAATAGGAACAGATAAACCCGGGATTGTTTATAGCGTTTCTAAACTCCTCGCTTCAAAAGGAATAAACATTACGGACTTAAATACAAAAGTCATCCTCGGTGAAAATGCATCTGTTTATACCATGATCCTTGAAATAGACGTACCCGAATATGTAGATATAAACCTTCTTGAAGAAGAATTCTCCGTTATTGAGAAGGAAATGGCAATTGACATAAGCATTAAGGAGATCGAGATTCTTCAACTTTAATCCAATTTAATCCAATTTCTTTTAAACCCAAGAGGGCTTCTACAAAATGGCTATTCTCCCTGTGCTTAAATACCCACATCCAGTACTTAGAGCCAAGTCAGAATTAGTAGGGGAAGTAAATCAGGAAATTCGGCAAATAATTGGTGATATGTTACAAACAATGTACGCCTCGCCGGGTTGTGTTGGTATAGCCGCACTTCAGGTGGGATATCCGCTGAGAATCTTTGCCATTGATGTATCCAGAAAGATAGGTCCGAAGAAAAATCATGGACTTCTAATCTTTGTTAATCCCGCTATGGTATACGCTGAAGGAGAAAAAGTTACAAGAGAAGGATGCTTGAGCATTTCGGATTTCCTTGGAAATGTAAAAGAGGGCAAGGAGAACTATTATAAGGGAATTAACCAAGGAGGAGAAGATGTAGAAATCCTCTCTCAGGGACTTGAGGCTATAGCCGTGCAGCATGAAATAGACCATCTAGACGGAGTGCTTTTTATTCATAGAGTCGGCTCCTTAGGAACCGATCTGTTTAGGCGGAAGAAACCTACTGAGACCTCTGTGCCTTGAGTCACTATTAAGGAAGGATAGTTATTAAAATTTCCTTGACATTGTATTTTTATCCAAATAATATTAATGCCGATGAGAAAAGCCAGGCCTATAGTTTTAGCACTGACCGTCCTTCTCCTATTTGGCTGCGGCGCAAAGCGGATTGAAAGAGGCGACAGCGCCGAGGCACTCTATCAAAGAGCTATGGATGAGCTTCAGAAAAAACGCAGCTTCCCCTGGATTTTTACGGGTACAGATTATGATACAGTCCTTAAACTGTTGAAAGAGATTCAGCTCAGATACACCTTTAGCCCTTACGCCACCCTTGCCGAACTGAGGACTGCCGATACTTATTTCAAGAAAGGAGAATTCGAGCAAGCTTCAATCGAATACGAAGATTTCATTAAGCGCCATCCAGGCCATGAACAGACCCCTTATGCTACATTTCGCCTAGGGCTTTCGCACTATAAGCAGATACGGAGCTATGACAGAGACCCAACAAATACGAGAGAGACTATTAAATGGTTTGATTCTTTCCTTGAGCAATATCCTGACTCTCCTCTTAAGAGCGAAGCCGAAAAGATGATGGGGGAATGTCGCGCGAGACTTGCCAAGCGTGAGATTTATATAGGGAATTTCTACGCAAACCGCAAAAACCACAAAGCCGCCGCCGCGAGGTATAAAGTGGTTGTTGATCAGTATGCCGATACAAAAGAGAATGAGGAAGCGCTTTTTCTTCTTGGGATGTCCTATTCTAAAATGGGTCAGCAGGAGCTTGCAAAAGAAGCTCTAAAGCGCGTTATAGAAGATTACCCAAAGGCGAAATATCACAAGAAGGCAGCCGAACTCCTCTCCAAAATCGAGGAGAAAGAGAAAAGAGAAGCAAAAAAGGGATGAGGAGAAAGCTATCCCTTCTTTTCTCAGTTTTCATTCTTTTATCCGCTTTTAGTTCCTGCGGAAACTCCGATAGGGGAAAAATAGAAGATGTGCTCTCAAAAAGAAAGAAGGCATTTGAAACAAAAAACCTAGAGCTTTATCTCTCCTGCATATCACCAAACTATAGAGAAGAAAAGAACGGAAAAGTTACTGGTATCGAAGAGTTAAAAAAGAACTTTCTCTCAAACACATCCATTTTCGATCGTATAAAAATCTCATATTCCAATAGGACCATCTACTTTAATGGCGAAAAAGCAGATGTAGCACAGAGGACCGCAGTTGAGATAAAGTTGGAAAAAGAGGAAGGTCATTTTATGCTCAAAGAGAATATCGGCTTTGAGAAAATAGACGGCAAATGGTTGATAGTGAAAGAATCGGATGCCGATTTCCTTAAAGGATTTGTGTTTGGGGAAGTAAAGTAGATAGAGAAAAACTTATAGCCCGAACTGCTTTTCAAGCTTTTCCTGCTCTTCCTTACATCTGATGCAGAGCGTCGCTTCGGGTCTTACTCTGAGCCTCTCTTCAGAGATTTCATCGCCGCACTCTTCACACATGCCATAAGTATTGTCTTCCATCTTTTGTATAGCTTTTAGAATCTTCTGAATGAGTTTTCTCTCGCGGTCTCGTTTTCTGAGTTCAACCGTTCTGCTGGATTCAGACATCGCACGGTCAAGGGGATCGGAAAAGGCATCGTCTTCTTGGCTCATCTCGCTCACGGTTTTCCCTGCCGTGCCAAGGAGTTGATTCATTTTTCCAAGCAGAATCTCTTTAAAATATTCAAGTTTTTCAGGATTCATACGCACTAAATATATCACGCAAATAGCGTTGTGTAAAGAAGTAGAAGCGGCATCTTGGATTCATTCGCAGTTGTACATTCTCTCTTCCGTTGGCATAAAAATGTTCAATTCGACGCGCTCCGCCAAATGGTAGAGCCAGTTTTTAGGAAGGCTAATTTTGTTTTGCAACTGCGAATAAAAGTCTTGACAACTCCTTCTATTTACCTTAAAATCTTGTCTAGGAGGATGAGAACTATTAATAAGCCCCATGAAAGCGCATGGTTTTGATAATCTAGTAAAAAATGGGTTATTTACACATTCATGCGATTGCCTCCCCCTAAATTTTGGAACCAATTGGTCTATACAACTCCCTAAATCAGGGTGTAAGCAGCTGCGAAGCCAAAAGCACTATTTAAAATTAGGAAAATCGTTTTCAACATACGTAGATACGTAGAAAAAGGCATCACAAAATCTCTAAAAAGGGAGGAAAAGTATTATGGGGCTTAAAAGAGAGTATATAGGTCTAGAGTTCCCATCTGTTGTTTTTGAGGTTACTAAGGAGGCGGTTGAGAAATACGCCTGGGCAATTGGCGCCCGCAATCTGAGCTATTACAGTTTCAATGGAGCCAAAC
>JBLNAE010000175.1:0-3192 GCA_050259195.1 Ignavibacteriales bacterium | reverse complement strand
GATAAGGTTAATATAAGAATACAATTACAAAGAGATATATGGAATAAATTTAGGGGACAATGTATTTATCATAGTCTGGATTGGAAAAAAGAGGTATGGACAGCAATTGAGAAACATTTAGAGCATCTAAAGACTAGCAAGGCCGGTACTAAAAAGACACTGCCTAGAAAAGGTGAATCTAGACAGACTAGTGAAAAGTCCCTGTAAGTTTTCTGGGTTTATTTTTAAGTGACTTGGTTGTTGTCTTCTGGTTCTCTAGTAACTTCTTTTATAACTTCTTGGAATTGCGATAGCCATTCTCTATAGATGTCAATCTGTGGGAAGAAACTTCTAATGTAATCTGTGAGTTTATCTGATACTAGCAGGTTATATGCTTTATCTAATTGCTTATCTGAAATAAGTTTCTGATAGTGGAAGTCTTCTATATCAGCTAAAAGAGAATCAGCACAGAAACCAGGGTCTTCATCTCTAGCCTGCAAACATCCTTGAATCATTAAATTCCGAGCGTAAAAACGAAGCTCTTCATGAAAAGCTCCGTTGATTTAAGTCAGCTAAACATTTGAGGTAACCTTCACTGGAATCTCCAAAATTTCAACTTCAATATTAGGGTCTTCCTGTATTGCCTTAAGGATGTGACGGGAAGTCTGATTGTGGAGGAAGTGTTGCCAGAATTTCGGAAGAATAAGTTCCGTCGTTACTACAATAAGGTTGTGGTGAGTTTTTCTTTCAAGGTTATGGAGATACTCTAAAATCGGCCCAATAAGATCTCGATATTCAGATAAGAGTACGTCTAAAGGAACATCGAGTGCCCATTTTCCCCATTTCTGTTTGAGTAGTTCTCCTTCCTCAGGATCAACTGCGACATGAACCGCATGGATTGATAAAGGATTCAGTGACTTTATAAAGTTGAGGGTGCGAAGAGTGGCTTGGTTTATATCAGTGAGAAGAAATACGATTTCCTTTTCTGCAATGGGCTTGTTGCTATTTCCATTTACACGAAGTATGTTTGCAACCCATATGTAGTGTGATTTGATTTTTTTCATTCCCAGGAAGAGAAGTATGAGTGCGGGTATGAGAAACCATGCACCATGGGTAAATTTTGAGACCAATACTATGATGAATACCAGGGATGTTGCAGTGAAACCGATGGTGTTAATAGCAATCTTTCTCCAACGATGCTTTTCATCTCGCTGTGCAATCCAATGAATAATCATGCCGAGTTGCGAGAGTGAAAACCCAAGAAAAACGCCAACGGCATAAAGGGGGATGAGTGCATGCACACTGCCTTGAAAAGAGTAGATGAGAAGAGCAGCAAGAATTGCCAGCGCAATAATGCCATGAGAAAAGACAAGCCGAGATCCTAAGTTTAAAAATCTTTTTGGGAAATAGCCGTCATGTGCGAGTTGAGATGCTACTCGGGGAAAATCTGCAAAAGGGGTATTCGCTGCCAGAAACAAAATAAGCATCGTTGTTCCTTGAATGAGAAAGTAAAACATGTTTTTCCCAAATAGCCCTCGAGCAATTTGAGATATCACTGTCTCGCTGTGGTTTGGATTGATGTGCCCCCAGTATGCAAGGAACGTAATCCCTACAAAGATAGTTATCAGGATGATTGCCATTACTAACAATGTTCGCGAAGCATTTTTTGATTCAGGTGGTTTGAACGCCTGTACTCCATTCGATGTTGCTTCAATACCAGTCATTGCAGTGCAGCCCGCTGCAAATGCGTGAAAAATGAGCACAATTCCCATAATACCTAATGACCCCGTCAGTGAACCACTCGATGTATTGATAGGAAAAGTACCGTGGATAGATCTCCATACCCCATACCCGATCATACCAATGAAACTTACGATAAAGAGATACGTTGGGTAAGAAAATATTTTTCCTGATTCTCGCACTCCTCGAAGGTTCATCCACATAATGAATGTAATAAAGCCAATGCCAAGGGGTACTCTATAAGGGAAGAGTATCGGAAATGCAGACGTGAGCGCCGCAACCCCCGCAGCAGCTGATACTGCTGCTGTAAGGATGTAATCAACTAAGAGAGATGCAGCGCCAATGAGCGCAGGAATCTCCCCTAGGTTTTGTCGCGCTACATTATAAACGCCTCCTCCTCGCGGATATGCATGAATTACTTGTTGGTATGAAATGGTCACTATGATGATGAGACATACAATTGCTAAGGCAATCGGGATAGAATTGGAAAACGCTCCGCTTCCTGCCAACGCCAATACAAAGAGAATTTCTTCAGTTGCGTAAGCTATCGAAGAAAGTGCATCAGCTCCAAAGATTGGCAATGCCTGCATATTTGAGAGCCGCTCGGTAACAATTGCTTGTGTACGCAGACTCTTGCCCAATAGATATTCTGTTAGCTTTCTCGGTATGTTCATTCATGCCGGTTCATTCTGCCTGTAATAAGCAGATGGGGAATGCTTACTATTTGCGTAATCCTATTTTATGTATAAACCTTATCCTATTACCACTCTCTCACCAAGAATAAATCCTATATTCGTCACGATTACCTTATAGTTGTAGCTCATAAATTCAAAGAGTGTAGGTACTTTTTGGCTCTTGGGATTCTCTCTTCCAGTAGTGGGAAGCAGGACCCTAGCTCGACCGTGTCCACAGACAGAATCATAGACAAGGCAGTTTTAAAGCCTTCCTAATAACAACAATATAAGTAATATTACCAAAATCACCACAATTATTCCGCTCGGTCTATAACCCCAAGGCCTACTATGTGGCCATACTGGAATCACTCCTATTAAGATCAGAATTAAGAGGATAATTAAAATTGTTCCTAACATGGGTTTCCCTCCCTTTTTAAGGGGTTACTGAACCAGCCATAATGTTCTTAAATCCCTCAGCCTATTTCACAACAAGACTGTTTTTAACTGACCTAACACCCTTGACACTCTTTGCAATCTCAACTGCCTTACTGGCTTGTTCAGCGCTGTTAACAAATCCGCTTAGCTGAACTTCCCCTTTGAAGGTTTCCACACCTATATCAAGGCTCTTTACATCCGGGTCGGCTAAAAGCGCGGACTTCACTTTGGTGGTGATAACGCTATCGTCCACATACTGCCCTGAACTCTCGCTGGTACGGCTGCCAGCACAGCTTATCAGTGCAACTACAAATACGAGACACATAATGAGGCTCGAACTTCTGTTTACATGTTTCATGACAAT
>JBLNAE010000174.1:0-6735 GCA_050259195.1 Ignavibacteriales bacterium | reverse complement strand
GCATAAAGTGCGATATACCATCGGGGGCGTTCTACGCATTCCCGGATATTACAGGAACCGGACTGACCTCGCAGGAATTTACGAACAGGTTGATGGAGAACGCAGGCGTCGCAGTTGTAGCGGGAACTGCTTTCGGAAGCCAGGGGGAAGGCTATGTGAGAGTAACCTACGCCCTCTTGGATAGCGATATAGACGAAGGGATAAAGAGGATAAAAGAGACGGACCTCCGAGCGTAATTAAGTGTCTCTGCTTTAATCGTAGGGGCGAACTGCCGTTCGCTCCTACAATCTCATCATAATAACCTTCCAGGATTCAGAATCCCATTGGGGTCAAATCTCTCCTTCAGGGTTCGCATTATATTTACACCACCCGGAAGATAACCCCAGACATTGGTTTTCTCTTTGATTTCAACAGGGGCCAACTCCACTACGAAGTAGCCTCCCGACTTTACCACGTAAGAATTCGATCGGTCTATAAATTTAATTAACTTATCCATCTCTTCAGCCCATAAGAAGCCATAGATGATCCCGCTCCCCGCATGAGAGATCAAATTGATTTTAAATCCCGGATATGCCGATGACTCATCAAAATTCTTAAAGGCGTCGAACGCGGCTGATATTGGTATGCTCGCTTTAAACCTGAAGTTCGATTGCGATAAATGAGGGAAATCCGATAGCGCCACCCAAAATTTATTTTGTTTACTACCCTCCAAAATCCCTACGTCGCATCTGCCCATACTCTGGATCTCACCGATCTCCCTCTCAACAGACTCCCGAAAGCCTTCTAACCTCACAGCAAGGCAGAACGAATTTTCTTTAAATACAATGCCGAGATTACTCGACAAAACCTCGAGCGCGGACGGATTCAACACATCCACGGAAGAAGGAAAAATCATAGAGTCGAGTATGGATGAGACGAGTTCGAACGCCTGGACAGATCTATCGAATGATACCAGAACTGTTTTCTCTAATTCAGGCAGAGGATAGAGCTTGAACGTAGCCTCGGTTATCACTCCCAATGTTCCAAAAGAACCGATAAAGAGCTTGCACATATCATAGCCCGCCACGTTTTTTACGACTTTCCCTCCGGCTTTGATTTTCTCCCCTGTTGGAAGAACTGCTTTCATTCCGATTAGCAAATCTCTGATTGAGCCGTATCTCAATCTTCTCGGTCCATTTGAATTTGAGCTAATGATTCCGCCTGCCGAGCACGTAGAGCTAAACATAGGGTCAATTGGAAGGAACTGCCTTTTGTCTTCGAGCGCCTTCTGCAAATCGGAGAGATTCACTCCGGCTTCAACCGAAACCGTAAGGTTCGCACGGTCGTGTTCAACGGTGTGTCTGAGCCGTGACATAGAGAGTACAATGTCCACGCTTTTAGGGATGTTTCCAATCCCAATTTTTGTGCCTCGAGACCAGGGACAGATCGAATATCCTCCTTCATTAGCAATCCGCAAAATCCCGGAGATTTCATCCGGGCTAGAAGGATGCACAATTAATTTCGGGACTTTCCCATCGACCGCAAAATCGAAAAATCCCTCTTGTGAATAGAGTAGATTTTCCGAGCCGACAATTTGTTCTATTTCCTTAACTAAATCGTTCATTTTAATTGGCTAAAGTTCTGCAAACCCTCATCCCCAGCGAAATTAGTGGCAGAATTTCCGGATTTCGCTAGGGCATCAACGGTTTTCCAAGGGAACTGTCAGTGTGAGGCTATCTTATCATGCCCTAGAATCTTACTAACCGCAACTATAATTGACCTTAATAATCATACGTTTCGCTCATAATATGTCTCAAATCGTAAAACCTAAGTCTCTCAATGTGTGCCTGTTTACACGCTGGACTAAAATAGTAGAATCGGTCTCATAAACAATTCGTTCTGATATAATGATAGGCATGGCGAGATGAGAAGAACTGAGAGACAACCTGCCGAGTCATATCTATACTGATTCTCATCACGACTGATTAAACATCAGCCCAATCACAATTAAATTAAATAAACGGCGTATCGGAAGGAGATAATTCTAATGGCAATTAAAAAATATAAGATGCTTGTTGACGGCAAGTGGGTTTCTTCTCACACAGGAAATGTCCAGAACATTGTAAACCCTGCCAATCAGGAGGTTATCGCCCTTGTCCCTCTTGCCGACGAAGAGGATACGAGACGGGCCATTGCGGCTGCAAGGCGGGCGTTTGATAAAGGCTCCTGGAGAAAGACGAGCCAAGTTGAACGCGGAAAGCGTCTCTTTGCTCTTGCCCGCGCAATTAGAGAACACGCATTGGAACTTGCACAACTGGAAACTCAAAATTCTGGGAAACCCATAAGAGAGTCGAGAATGGATATAAGCGAAGCAGCAGATTGTTTTGAATTCTTTGGCGGTCTCGCAGACAAAATAAACGGCGATGTCGTTCCTGTTTCCGATTCAAACATTTTTGCAATGGCACTTAAAGAGCCCATCGGCGTGGTGGGGCAGATTATCTCCTGGAACTATCCGCTCCTTATGGCTGCGTGGAAGCTCGCTCCGGCTCTTGCCACAGGGAATTGCTGTGTCCTAAAACCAGCGGAAATTACACCCCTTACGGCTCTTGAACTCGGAAAACTAACTAAGGAGGTGGGATTTCCCGATGGTGTCGTAAATATAATAAACGGACTCGGTCCCATTGCCGGGATGGAGCTTGTAAAAAGTGAAGGAGTTGATAAGATCGCCTTTACGGGAAGCACTGATGTGGGAAAGCAACTGATGGTAGCCGCTGCGGGAAACGTCAAAAAAATATCGCTTGAACTCGGCGGCAAATCCCCAATGATTGTGTTTGAGGACGCTGATTTCCCTCTTTCCATTGAATGGGCACAGTTTGGGATTTTTATAAATCAGGGGCAGGTTTGCTCTGCAACATCGAGACTCCTTGTTCACGATAAAATACATGACCGGTTTGTAGAAGAGCTTGTTAGAAGAACAAAAATGATAAAAATAGGAAACCCGCTTGATGAAACCACTGAGATGGGTCCGGTTGCTTCAGAGAAGCAGTTAAATAGAGTGATGGATTACATAGAAATTGGGAAGAAAGAGGGTGCGGAAATCGTCTGCGGCGGAGGGCGGCTCGAAAACGGTGAACTCAAAAAGGGTTTCTACTTCTCGCCGACAATTTTTACGAATGTAAAAAACCATATGAAAGTGGCTCAGGATGAAATCTTTGGTCCCGTGCTCACCATTGCGAAGTTTAGAGAAGAAGAGGAAGCGATAGAGCTTGCAAACGCAACGAGATACGGCCTTGCAGCAGGTGTGTTTACGAGGGATATAAACAGGGCTTTTAGAATCATAAAAGAGCTAAGGGCCGGTATTGTCTGGGTTAATTCATCACAGCCGTGTTTCAACCAGCTTCCCTGGGGAGGATACAAGCAGAGCGGCTTTGGACGGGAGCTTGGAAGGTATGCGGTTGACGAATACACACAGCTCAAACAGGTTACAATTAACCTCGGCGAAAGCCCGCTTGGATGGTATTCGGGGAAATGAGATACAACCACAAAAGTATGAACCGACTCTCTAGCCGAAAAATTTTTTTAAACTCTCAGAAAACGGCGCTTTGGCAACTCCATTTTCAGTAATAATAGCACTTATATTTTCATTTGGTGTTACGTCAAATGCTGGATTTAATACCTCAACGTCTGGGGCAATCTTATTTCCTAGAATATGAGTTACTTCTCTGATATCGCGCCTCTCAATTGGGATTAAATCCCCTGAAGGACAGTTGTTATCAATCGTAGAAATAGGAGCCGCTACGTAAAAGGGAATATTATGAAACCTTGCAAGAATGGAAAGCGAGTAGGTTCCAATTTTATTTGCAACGTCTCCATTTAGAGCAATTCTATCTGCTCCCACTACCACGGCATCCACCATCCCCTTGCTCATCACATATCCGGCCATGTTGTCTGTAATTAGCGTAACAGCTATCCCATCCTTATCCAACTCCCATGCAGTCAGTCTTGCACCCTGCAAAAATGGCCTTGTTTCGGTGGCAATAACTTTTATCTTTTTCCCATCCTCAGATGTCGCTCTAATGACTCCGAGCGCCGTTCCATAGCCAGCGGTGGCAAGAGCACCCGCGTTGCAGTGAGTAAGAATTGTGCTTCCGTCTTTTATTAATCCAGACCCCACTTTGCCAATCCTTTTGCAAATCTGAATATCCTCTTCGTAGATTTTCTTCGCTTCTTCAACCAATCTTTCCCTAATTAGATCGATATTTTTATCCTTGTTTTCATCCACAAGGTTCATCATTCTTTTTACAGCCCAAAAGAGGTTTACCGCAGTCGGCCTTGTGCCTGAGATTACAGTCACGATCTCCTTAATTTCGGCAAGGAACTCGATTTTATCCCTCTTCCTGCTTTTAACCGCCCCGAGAGCGATGCCCATTGCCGCAGCAACGCCGATTGCAGGAGCACCACGAATAACCATCTCTTTTATCGCCCGCGCCACGTCCTCAAAACTCAGACACTCAACATATACCTCTTCAAGGGGCAGCTTTCTCTGGTCTATCATCAAAACCCTATCATCTTTCCATTCAATTGTTTTAAAAGAGGACATAATTTTTTTGCCTCCTTCTGATTCTACCGAAGATTAGTATATTCAAATTGTCATTGCGAGGAGCCAAGCGATGAACAAATCTCAATGGGATTACCTCATTAACGCTCGCAATCACAACTTCCGGTTCACTATACAAATTTTATTTTACATGAAATTTTTACCAACGCTAAATATGATTGCCACCCAATCTCCGTCTCTGAGTTCTCTCTCGAGAATAAATCCGCCTTTCTCAAGCCCTGAAACCGCTTCGTCCCTTCTTGAATTCGGAATCCCGGAGACCAAGAGTTTACTCCCGCTGTTTAGCCTTAATTTGAGTTCATCTTTCATAAGCAGTATTGTCTCAACTGATATGTTGGCGACTATTAAATCAAATTTTCCTTTTACAGTCTCTAAGTAGCCGCAGACGAGTTTAATCTTGTGAGAGACTGAATTTTTTTCTGAATTCTTTTTCGCTTCCTCGACTGCTACAGGGTCTATATCCAATCCCGTGGCCCTCTCCACTCTGAGCTTTACGGCGGCGATGGAGAGAATTCCGCTTCCACAACCTACGTCAAGGACGTTCTTAACATTGACGTTTTCAAAAATTTCCTCCATAGCCTGGATGCAAAGTCGTGTTGTCTCGTGATGGCCGGTGCCGAATGCCATTGATGGGTTAATCTCGATTACCACTTCGCCCTCTTTCGGAGAGTATTCTTCCCATGGGGGTCTTATCACGACTCTTTTACCCGCTCTTACTGTTTTTAACTCCTGTTTCCATAACACCCAGCTAGAGAGGTCTATCTCTTCAATTTTGATATTTCCCGCACGGAATCCCGGTAAATTCTTTTCTAAAAAATTCAGATAATTTCTCAGACTCTTTATTGTTGGACTCAAGTCTGTTTTTTTGGGGAAATAGGCGGAAACTTCAAATCCTTCGCCCTCAATTATATCCTCGGCTGTGCCTGTAGCATCTTCAAGTCCTAGAAGGAAATCCGAGACAAGTGATTTTGCCTCTTCCGAAACCCTGAGAGTTAGCTTTTTGTGTTTCAACATATTTTCATTCCTTTTGTCATGATTTTACTCGATAAGTAAGGAAAATAGAACTTACCTCAATTTGTGTAATTTGCACAGTTTTTATAGTGTATTACTACACAACTTTATTTCACTTAGACCTCTCTAATTTCCATAACATCGTGTAAACACTAGAAGTTGATACATTGCTCTGTTGGTACAGACATTGCACAAGAAACCCAAGGGAGGTGATCAAAGATGAGAAGTTTATTTATATCTGGATTTATAGTCTTAGGGCTTATCCTCGACGGGGAGAGTTCATTTGCCTTGGCAAGGCAATATACGGTCTATGTAGTTCCTATGACGACTGAAATCCCGGGTCAGGTAGCCGACTATAACGGCCCACAGGGTATCTTAACAATCAGAGACAAAAATGCCGGAATTCATTTGATTGAAATCCCTGATTCAAGAATGGTTAGAGACCTCCGGATTGGCGATAATGTGGTTGTAAGAGTGCAAAATGGAGAAGCAGTTTCAATTGAGAGGGTTAGGGGCTACTGACTTTGTGCAATAAAATCATTTTGTAGCATTGCATAACAAAGAATTTAAGAGGAACTGAAAAAACCCTTTTATTCATGAATTTCCCTTGGGAACACAGAAATATAAACACCACTAGTATCAGTCGGAATCTCTCTTAATCATTCGCCTTTCTATGGCGAATTGGAGAGGGCCTATCCTCCAACACTATTATCCTCTGTTTTGCTCGTTCGATATCCGGGGATTGAGACGGAGCATACCGGATAAAGCTCTTGTATGCCTCTACCGCTTCTTGGAAGCGACCCACCTTCTCATAGGTAACGGCTTTGTTAAAGTGGGCATAAGCATCCGTTGGATTTATTTTCGCGCCTTGTCATAATCGGAAATAGCCTGATCATATTGGCCTTTGTAATAATATGCAAGCCCACGATTATCATAGGCATTGGCATCCCCTGGGTTCATTTCTATGGCCTCGTTAAACTCTACAATTGCCTCATTCCACATCTCTTTATTTAGGTAGTCCAACCCCTTAGAAAAATGAGTGTATGCATCTGTTTCTTGGCCTATTGCATACTAGCAGACGCCGATTGTTAAAAGCAACCCCATTAAAACCAATACACCAATTCTTA
>JBLNAE010000173.1:0-9151 GCA_050259195.1 Ignavibacteriales bacterium | reverse complement strand
TGCAGAACTACAGGCGATTGATTATACGTCATGAGTATCATGTAGAGAACTTTGTTGGCTTTGTATATCTGCCATGTATATTGATCTTGCTCAAATCCTATTTATGAGACTGCTTCTAGTCTTATCGTTCCATATGAGAATTCGGTTTGATGAGAATAGGTTTCTGTTAAGCGGTTGTTTGCCGGATATTCTTTCCTGAATCCCCTTTAAGAAATATCTGCTGGAAAGAAGCAGGAAAATAAAGGTTGATATTGAGTCGAAGTAAACTCGATCGCTGCCCCGCGTGTAATTATAGACGCTCAGGACAAAACCCGCCGCGATAACAAATGCAATCGGTATATCAACGGTTGCACGCTTTGCCCTTACTGAAGAGAGAACACTTTTATAAAAGGGAAACGCGCTGTATGTAACTACCGGGATTGCCAGCATGAGATTTATTAATCCGAACTGCTTGGCGAATATTCCCTTTGCACCGGAATAAATGGCTGCGGAAAGCAGCATGATATTCCCGGCGCACACGGCTGCGACTGCCAAGCGGACAAGGGTCTTTCTATTCTCCTTGCTTTTGAACTCCTTGGCCTCCTTATCTATTTTTATCGGATGGGCTTTGTAACCGAATCTTTTTACAATTTCGGGAAAGGCTGAAAACATTCCCGTTTTTGCGAATTTTACTTCTGCGACATTTGTGGACATATTAAGTGAAACAGACTCAATATCAGTTACGGTTTGGGGAATTTTTTCAATGAGCCACAGGCAGGCAGCACAGTGAATACCTTCAATGTAGAAATTCATCCTGAGCGGGGATTCTTCGGTTATGTAGAGCTTTGCAAAGTTATCCTGATTGAGGTATTCATAACTTTCGGAAGGGACCGTATCAATTGGCATTTGTCTCTTCTCTTTTCCATCCAGGGTTTCTTTTAACCTGTAATAATCATCCAGGCCAAGTTGGTGCAAAAGCTCGTAAACAGAGCGGCAACCCGTACAGCAGAATAGTTTGCCGTTCGATTCTACGATGGTTGAGGGAACAAGCTCATCACCGCAGTGAAGGCAGTGAGTTTGCCTCAAATGATAGCCGGGGGAGCAAGTTGCGCCAGGGGTTGCTGCATCGGTTTCACCTAGCTACATGCCCCCTTTAAAAGCGTCTAGTACAGCGAAAAAAAGACGTTGCATAAATTACCTCGCTATGACCTCATAAAAGGAATCAACTAAAGCTCTTCTTTTCTTTATCTATGCTCTCGTGTTTTTTCTCTAACAGCTCTGGTCCCACTTTTACTTTCTATAAATCTCTGTTGCAAGGTCATCTAATTTCATTATCTAAGTTGTTATTACGCAATAAAGATGCCAGTAAAAATTTCTTTTATTTCGCAGGGATTGAATTTAAAAGAGGTGTCAGGTGTCAGAAAATCTTACAGAAATACCTCTACAATACGGAACTGGTTTGGCCTCTAGTTTTGGATGGAAATAACTTTCGAGTAACACAATAGGACCCATTAAACCGAACCTTCTCCCATCTACAAAGAATACGCTACCCTTCCTTTTCTTTTCGTGATATTATAAGGAGCGATGGAGAAAAAACATGCCTTCAAAAAATCTCTCGGATATAACGTTTGCATTCTTAGATGTCGAAACCACCGGGCTTGATCCTTGCTTAGGGCATAGAATCTGTGAAATTGCGGTACTTAAAACAAGGGGTGGAAAGGCTTTAGGCAAGCTTCAAACCCTTATTAACCCTGGAAGGGACATCTCTCCTCAAGCCGCATCTGTAAACGGGATAACAGACGATATGATCAGAGGTGCTCCTTTCTTTAGGGATGTTGCCTGGGATATTTTAAATTCGCTGAAGGATTCTGTAATAGTAGCCCATAATGCCCCGTTTGATTTAAGATTTTTGTTTGCTGAGTTTGTCGGCATAAAGCTCCCCCACCCTGAAAATGATGTAATTGATACATTGAGTATCGCAAGGCGTCACTATAATTTCCCAAGTAATAGCTTGGGGAAAATCGCAAGGTACCTTGGAATCTCAACAGTGGGTGAGCACAGGGCTTTTGCGGATGTAAGAATAACAAATGAGATTTTTGAATACTTCCTTATGGACCTGGAAAGAAGAGGCATGAGGGTCAAATCCCTGAAGGATGCCCTTAAACTTCAGGGGAAACCGGTTTCATTTGAAAGATCAAACGGGCTTGTGCTCCCGCCCGCTATTGAAGAGGCCTTAAGGGCTAGGGGAAAACTCCAGATAAGATACCTCTCTGCCTATAAAGACACAACCACAACTAGAATAATCGAGCCTGTTGAGGTTAACGTGAGCGGAAGTTACACATACGTTATAGCCTTCTGCCATCTTAGAAAAGAAAAGAGCAAATTCAGGCTCGACCGTATCCTTGAGGTAAAGAATATTTCTTGATTTTTAAGGAATAGTCATTATTATTGAGGCATTTCCATCTGTCCAGGAGTTGGAGCTGGAGTTGCTGCTCCTGGAGCCGGAGTTGCTGCTCCTGCAAGCTGGGTCTTTAGCTGGTCGTTTTCAGTTTTAAGGGTGTTTACTTGGTTTGTAAGGTCATCTACTTTCGTCTGGAGATCGGCCTTGTCTTTTGTAAGCTGCTCAACTTGTGCTTTAAGTGTTGCGTTTTCTTGCCTAGTTTTAGTATCGCATCCTGTTAGAATTGAAGTGGACAAAAACATTGCGACTATAATAACCATTGCTGTAAACTTCTTCATCTTCCTTTGCCTCCTTAGAAATTATCTTTTGAGGGATTTAATCTATATGTATAAACGCTAAATGTCAATAAGGGGTGTGGGTTGGGGATTGGTTTTGCTTCGGGAGCATAAGTATTTGTAGGTGCGACCTTGCCTGTCTTGAGTAGTGATTTGGTTGAACTATCGAAGGGTTTTTGCCCGTACTCTTTCTGTACGTTAGGGCAGTTACACACGTTTGCCTCTATAGTTACTGAAAATCTCTTCATGACAAGCGATCAATGTGATAATATAAAAGATAGCATTTCGTAAGTGCAGTGAGGTTTGTGGTATCCCAATTCCCGATCCGGTTAGGGAAGATCAGGGATCAAGAATGCAATCAAGTAACCACGTGCGATGATAAAAGGATGACGAAGCACAGAATCCTTATTGTAGATGATGAAACCAGAATGTGCCGCTCTCTTCAGATCCTTCTTTCGGGCGAGGGCAAATACGACGTATTCTTTGCTCTGAATGGCGAACATGCCGTTAAGTACACAACGGAAGAAGAGATAGATTTGATGGTCATTGACCTCTCCATGCCGGGAATGAACGGTCTTGAGCTTCTAAAAAAGGTAAAACACACGCACTCTCATATGCCTGTCGTAATTATGACTGCATATTCAAGCGTAAAGTCGGCGATCGAGGCGATGAAAGGTGGAGCCTTTGAGTATCTGATAAAGCCTTTTGGAAACGAAGAGTTCCTCTCGGTCGTCGAAAGGGCACTTGAAGGTAAGAAACTCCCACATGAGCCTCGCAGCGTTAAGCGTAGCACGCACGGATATAATAGTAGAATCGTAGGCAAAAGCCCAAAGATGGAAGAGGTATTCTCTTCAATAGACAAGGCTGCCCACACGGATTCCACCGTGCTCATTATGGGCGAGAGTGGGACGGGCAAAGAGCTTGTCGCAAGGGAAATCCACGAGACGGGAAAAAGAAAAAAGGGGCCTTTTGTCACGATAAACTGTGCCGCGCTCCCTGAGACGCTCCTTGAGAGCGAACTCTTTGGTTATGAAAAGGGGGCTTTTACGGGGGCGCTTAAAACTCATGTAGGAAAATTCGAAAGGGCGCAGGGAGGCACTATTTTCCTCGATGAAATAGGGGAGATGAGCCCTTGGCTCCAGACAAAGATTCTCAGGTTCCTTCAGGAGAGGGAGTTTGAGAGGATAGGCGGAGCGACTCCCATAAAAGTGGATGTGAGAATTATTGCCGCTACGAATAGAGATATAAAAAAAGCACTGGAGAATGAAAGCTTTAGAAAGGATTTATACTACAGGCTCAGCGTCATCACGATTGAGATTCCCGCGCTTAGAGAAAGGAAAGAGGATATTCCCCTTCTTGTTGCCCATTTTCTTGAGGATAAGGGAAAAAGATTAGGAAGGCAGGTAACTGAACTTTCCCCCGAGGCTTGGCACATACTTCTCGAACATAATTACCCCGGAAACGTAAGGGAACTCGAAAATATAATCGAGCGCGCGATAATCGAGTCTAATAGTAGTAAAGTAGAAGCGAAAGACCTTCAAATAGGAGGCTCGTACGAAAATCTGTCGGAAATCGGGGAGGAGGTCTTTTTTCACGGCTTGTGGAAGGTGTTTCGGCTATTTTTAGGAATAGAGGAATTGCCACTCAAGGGGAGTTGGACAATGGTGCAGGAACTGACCCAATCCCTTACAACTGAGCTCGAGCACCGGCTTATAGAAAAGGCAGTTCAAGAGCATCCAAATCTCTCTAACACCGAAATCGCCGAGCTTCTTGGAACTACGAGAAGAATTCTTGAACTCAGACTTAAAGAGTTTGGAATTAGA
The DNA here is from genome assembly GCA_050259195.1 of Ignavibacteriales bacterium. GTDB lineage: Bacteria > Desulfobacterota_D > UBA1144 > Nemesobacterales > CSP1-2 > PSLL01. The sequence goes on along the minus strand of JBLNAE010000173.1, from coordinate 4,613 downwards.
AAGGATAGTTTTAAAGAAGAATAGGTAGAACAAAGGGCACTCTTGAAAAATTTAAAGAGCCATACCACCGACGCGGTCATTAATTGTCCTTGGTAAGAAATCTAAATAGAATTGATTCTGCTCAGATTCTATTTATGGAATGGCTTCTAGTTATAGTCCGTATCAGTTCTGAGGAACCGATCTTTTTAGCTATGCGTATAAGGTTAGGAGAAGTAGATTTATACTCTCTGTGACTGCCAAGTAGGATAACCTTAGTATGGGGACTCTTCTCATTCACTAGGCCTAATAGCTCATCAATGTCCAACTTAAGTGTCGTATTATCAAGAAGCATGAACTCTGGTTTTATTGCAGTCAGATACTTTTCAACCTCCTCGCGGTTTAAGGATTCGGCTACTATTCTTATATCCGTATCATCCTCTAGGATCTTGCGGATTCCTTCTAAAAAGAACCTTGATCTTGAGGCCAGTATCATTTGAATTGGTCTGTTCAAATTCCTAATTGACCCATTGCAGTATGTGCCCAACTTCTACCTCCTTAAATTGAAAGACTCAATCACTGATTCAAATCTCTAACCTTATGTTCTATCCTTTCTTTCGGACGTGGTTTGCTCTTTTAGTTAAATTAGACCATAAAGAAAGTCCGAACTCAGTTTTTGTTATTAGATACACGCAAATGTTGTGCCATCTGTAATCTGATTGGATTTCTTTATCTAACCTCTTGAGACTATTGTGAAATTGATTTTTCTCTCAGAACTATTGAGTTTTGAAGTGACAAAAAACGTCACAAACGGAATTGAAGTTTTGGGCATAAATTTACAATCCACCTGAAAAAGCTTAAGGTGTGAAGAAGACAGGTTAGCCTAAGGGAAGGTGAATAAGAGCCTGTTGGTTCTAACTTTAGCCTTAAGGCTTTAGGCTTAAAGCAGGTTTAAACTGGCCTTTTTTCATCCAAAAAATAATGCTTGACTCTAAATTGTTAAATATGATTTAATGAGAGAAGGGGAGTGTTTCTATGCCCGATCTAAAAAGAGGGATAAAACTCATTGGAGTTGTTATCCTCATCATAATAATACCGTCCACTCTGTTCGGATTAGAATCCATTAAGAAATCCGAGAGCTCAAATAGCAAGTCCAATTTTACCCTCACAGTAAAAAACAATCTCATCTCGCTGAATGCAATGAATGCCTCGATAAAAGACATAGTGGAGGAGATAGGCAGGAGAATGAATATAGATCTAATTGCAAATATCCCAGAGGATAAGAAGGTTAGTATAAGGTTTGACGTTCTTTCACTAAAAGATGCAATAGAGAGACTGAGGGGGTATGCGGGCATTGTCTACTTCAAAGATTCACGAAGTAAGAGGATTACAAAGATGATGGTATTCCCAAAGAGAAAGGGAGGGGAGTTGCCTAAGTCTGCCAAAGAGGAGGGTTCAGTAAAGACTGAGAGTAAAGCGGAACAGACTCTCAAAGAGACACGGCAGCCTGAGCCTTTTAAGTTTGAGTTCAACCCATATAAATACCAGGAGGGGAAGTAATAAAGAAGAATTCATTTAGTTTCTTTGTGAGTGTATTGGGGTTAGGGCAGTAGATTAGCCCGAGGGGCAACCACAGGCGTTGCCTCCACATGATATTAATGGCGGGATTGACTCGGCCTAAGTTTTTGTGCGATACTAAAAAGACCTTAAAGGAGGGAATGGAAGATGTCAGAGAGAATAGCGGAAGGAAAGCAAGGGGAGAATTTAGATACTTCTCAGACCAGGAAGCCATATACAGAGCCTAAGTTAACATTCATAGAGCCGAAGCTAACAAAATACGGGGATGCAACCACGATTACCCACAGCTTCATGGGTACATTTAGTCCTGTTTCTACCAAGTAATAAAGGATATCTTAGAAGGTTTCAGAATTCCAATTAGATGAAAGCTCGACGCTCCAGGAGATTAAAGGAAAAAAGAGTTTTTTCTAAAAAAAACTTAAGGTGGTAAAACAAAGATGTCAAAGAAAATATCAGAAAAGTATTCACAAGAAGAGAAGACAGACACTTCTCAAACCAGAAAGCCTTTTACAGAGCCTAGATTGGTATCTGTTAAGCCAAAATTTATTCAGCCAAAGCTTACAAAATATGAGAATGTAGCCGGGGTTACTTTTTCGGGTGCATTTAGTCCTACTAAGTAGAACTGGGCATTTTAGCGAAACCCTTGGGCTTACAATTGTGTGAAGGCTTAATTTTCGGTAATGGCTCTTGTAAGGGAGAGGTTATTATCGTTCGTATTACATAATTTCTGCGAGTTATGTTAAAAAGTAGTCATCTAATACGATGACCATAATAAGTTCTTATTCTATTTCCGGAATGAATGTTCAGGTTGAGTGCGAAGATAATTGGTTCACCCAAAGAGTAATCGGTGCCATTGATGACTACTTTTTTATGACAGAGGGTATAACTCCTGATTCTCATAGCATTACCCTGAGATTTAAAAATAACGATTTTTCTATTAAAGCTCCCGAAAAAGCCCAGGAACTCTATGTTTCTTCCTCACTTCGTGTTTTAAGAGATGGGGATTTCTGTTATTTAGTTGGTGGAGATTCCCTATTCCAGCTCGACCTTAGAAGCGGCATAGGAATGGGACTACTGGACTCTAATTTCTGGGAGAGGTCCATGAAATCCAAGCAAGATTTTCTTATGCTTTCACTCCTTTGGCTTCTACGTCCCCATGGCTTGTATGCGCTGCATGCGAATGGTTTAGTGGGAGATAAGATTGCGGATTCCCAAAAACCCTCCCTCTGGATCCCCGACTGGAGCGGGGATACCCCAGATCCCGGCATTCTCTTTGCAGGAAGCTCTGGAAGCGGCAAATCAACCCTATCGCTTAGCCTGATAAGGCAGGGCTGGGGGTATTTATCAGATGATGTTATCTTGCTTAAGCATAATCCGGAGGGGATCGAGGCTGTAGCGTTTCAAAGGGGATTTTCATTTGACCAAAATCTAGCCAATCACTATCCAGAACTTGATAAACCCTTAGAATCTTGCTGTTTGAATGGGCAAAAGAGATTTTTAGATATTAACTTTATATATCCTGATAGGTTCCAATCCAGTTGTTTTCCGAATGTACTGATATTTCCAAATATAGTATCTCAGGAAAAGAGCCAATTGATCCCGATTGACAGGGCAAGGGCTTTAATACTCCTCATTGAAAACAGCGGTGGGATAATGGTGGATAAGGAGATGGTAGTTAAACAGATGGGAGTTCTTAAGCAACTCGTGTATAAGACATCGAGTTACCAACTCCTCTTAGGACGTGATTTGTATGAAGAACCGGAAAGGATTTCTGAGATTTTACGGTATTAGCGGGAGATGGTAAGAAATAGTAGTCCTGTTTCTAACACTTCTACAGTATCATTAAAAGAGATGTGGGCTTCCTTCGTTACTGCGAGAAGTGAAACGACAAAGCAATCTAAAAACAATGCGGATTGCTCCGAGGTTAGCTATAAATGGCAAGGATAGTGGTAGAGCTTACAAACCGATGTAACCTAAGCTGCCATCACTGCTTTGACGGAAGGCATAGTGCCGACGGTGACATAAAGACGGAGATAATAGAGAAGATTCTCCAAAGCGCCAAGACTCAGGGCTTTAATCATCTCTCATTCACGGGTGGAGATCCGACAGTGCATACCAGATTTACAGAGATTATTAAGATGGTATTTGAGGCTGGATATAACTTTAGTTTCGTCACTAACGGCCAGAATTTTACAAAGATTTATCAAAATTTACTTCCCTATCGTGACGGACTTACGGGGATTACGTTCAGTCTCGATGGCGCAAAAGAGCAGACGCATGACAGACTGCGTGGAAAGGGTTCATACCGCAGGGTAATGAAGGCTGTAAGTGTATGCGTGGTAAAAGATATTCCATTCACATTCAACATGGTAATTACATCCCACAACCGTAGTGAACTGGAAGAGATGGCAGAGATTGCGACTAAACTGGGAAGCCGGGGGTTGAGATTCGGTCACCTTATGCCTACACCCTTAACTACGCTGCAGAACCTCGATCTTTCTCCCGAAGAACGAAGGGAGGTAGAGGTTAGCATTTGGAAACTCCGAGAGAATTTTCCAATACCGATTGTTATAGCGCCGGGATACTATACCGCCGATCTCTTCCCATGCGCGCCTCTACAGATGGAGGAATTTAATATTGACTGGCAGGGTAATGTCACAAAGTGCTGTCACCTGTCCGGGCATGGGGGTGATGTGGGAAATGATGATGTAATAGGCAATCTGTATGAGATGAGCTTTTCTGAGGCTTATGAACGCCTGGTTAAGGAAAACAGGAGATTCCATAAAGAGAAGCTGGAGCACCATGCCGGGGGTGACTTTAAGGACTTGGATTATTTCCCGTGCTGGTACTGCGAGAATTATTTCAGAAAAGTAGACTGGCTTCGGAAGTTCCCTAAAAACCCCTGGTCTAGCAGGGTTTGGACTGACCTCAAGGAGAATAATACCAATTCCAAGGATTAAGTGGTTAAACACATCTCCTCCACCTGTCTCTTAATCCAAGGGAAACCACAAAGACTTCCTACCTTGTCACGATTTTCTATGTATTCCTTCAAAGCCTCA
>JBLNAE010000172.1:0-6560 GCA_050259195.1 Ignavibacteriales bacterium | reverse complement strand
GCGTCCGCATTTGCCATAAAGGTGAGTTGCTTTGCAAGGATGTTGCCGGACTCCAAATCCGGAACAAGAATAATATCGGCATCTCCGGCTACTGACGATTCGATCTTCTTTATTTTGGCTGCCGTCTTGCTGATAGCGTTGTCAAAGGCTAACGGGCCATCCAGCAATGCTCCTGTAATTTGGCCGCGGTCCGCCATCTTACAGAGAGCGGCAGCCTCGATAGTAGATTTGATTTTGGGATTCACCGTTTCTACAGCGGAGAGGATAGCAACCTTTGGACACTCGATTCCAAGAACATGGGCAAGGTCTATAGCATTTTGGCAAATATCAACCTTTTCATCTAACTCCGGATAGATGTTAACTGCGGCATCCGTGATCATCAAAGGCTTGTGGTAGGTTGGGACATCCATGATGAAGGCGTGAGTGATTCTCCGCTTGGTCCTCAACCCCGTATCACTCCGCACGACCTCGCGCATGAGTTCATCGGTATGCAGACTGCCTTTCATTAAGACCTCGGCCTTACCCTCTCGTATCAGCTCCACGGCCTTGGCTGCTGCCCCGTGACTGTGAGGGGCATCCACAATGAGGTACACGGATATATCGAAACCAAGACCTTCTGCAACGCCTCTGATTTTTTGCGCAGGGCCAACGAGTATCGGTTCAATTATGCCTATCTTTGCCGCGTCTAACACTGCTGTCAACGATGACTCATCGCAGGGATGGGCAACCGCGGTAACTATGGGCGGAAATTTGCTACAGCGCTCAATCAATCGGGCGTATTTGTCATGCATTTGTAAAGAGATTTCGGGTTTCGGGGGTCGGGGTATTACGATCTTTTCAGAAGGAGCGATAACTTCAGCAGTTCCGGTCATAACGGTCTCTCCGCGCTGGTTGATGCAGGAGCAATCAAATATCACGCTCTTTTTGTTAGGGCGCTTTTCACGAACTATTACATTGACGGTGACAGTATCATTCAAATTAATTGTCCTCAGAAAACGCATGTCCTGTGAAAGATAAATGGTTCCCGGTCCGGGCAACTCTGTCCCAAGGATCGCCGACACTATCGAACCACTCCACATACTGTGACCGGCTAAACCACCAGCCAAGAATTTATTGGCAAATTCCTCGTCAAGATGGGTAGGGTTCACATCCCCCGACATCGCTGAAAAAAGCTGAATATCTTCTTTAGTCAGGGTGCGGGTCAGGCTAGCCGAGTTACCTATCTGGATTTCTTCAAAAGTGTGATTTTCCAAATTATCACTTGTCATAGAACTCCTCCTTATCAATTGACTCTAAGCCTCTTTGGGAAAGTAGTCTCTATGCCGAGAATTTCCTTGACTCTTCTCGCAAGTTGAGATTTAGGATCAGCCAACTCAGGCTCCGCCATTAGAACCTTTCCTACCAGGGCAACCGCCTTGATGCGCTCCTCCTTTGTCGGCAGGAGCTTGGGCAGAGCCTCTATTGCCCTTTCCGGATCCAAACTGAATATCAGCGTTTGTTCACGGAGTAACTTCTTAAATTCAGAGCGGGTGGGCCAAGGTAGGTCGCCATTCTGTTTATGTAATTCCTCCGCGATAAGAAATGAACGGCGCTCTGCCGCTCCCCTCTTCTTGATTCCAGCAACCAGCATGCGCACCACGGCTTCTACAAATCCACCCTCCTCGAATCTGTTTTCCATTTGTGCTTTTTTCGCCTTTAGCTGTGCTTTTATTGTTTCCTTAATCTCGGCCTCGGTTTTTTCAGCCTGTTCCGGAGGAAATATCGCTCCAAGACCAAACGGACCATAGAATGCTCTGACAAAGTCACGGGTAGCGTTATCGCGAATATCCCTATAGGCGTTCAATGTTTCATCTATACATTGAGAAATGTCTTTCTCTAAAGCAAGAAAGTAATTATCGTTGGGCGCTGGCTTCCTGTAGCTTCTGACCCGGTTTGCCATATTGGCAATGGAAGCCATAAAGGGATTTAGATCAGAGAAAAGGTAGTGCTGCAATCGGAGCGGGTGTAGCAGCTTTAAAAAAGTAGACGATGTTTCTGTCGTCATCGCTTTAATGTAAGGACTAACGAAAGTTTTATAAAAGAGGTTATTGATTTTAGACACCTGGTCTATGGTACTGAAAAGCGCTTCGTCGGCACGGCTTTCGTCCAAGGCAAGGATATCCTTTACCTTGCGAGTCTCAAAGCGTACTGTGTATTCATCTTCTTCAAGTTCTTCATACCTGGGGGCATCTGGCTTGCGGTCAATCACCATTTCGTATAGACCCGGCGGGAGTCTGTCAATCATTTCCATAACATTGATCAGTTCCCTGTGCTCTTTCTGTGCCACCTTACCGGAGACAAAAATTCCCAAATGCCCAATGTCTTTGTGCAACAAATAGACAATAACCTGTCCCTCTTCTACTATCGCATCCTCGTGGCCGTAAACGTCAACTATCCAGTTTAGCGCCTGCTGGGGAGGCGTTATATTGTCTGCTTGTGAAGCAAATATCACTATAGGCGATTGAATATTTTTGAGTTCAATATGAGCCCCACTTTTAGATTCTAGAGCACCCTTCCCTAATTTATTGCCGATAAAAAGGTCATTGACTATTTGGTCAATTTCATCCTCCGTCATTAGGAAGTACCCGCCCCACCATTTCTCAAAATCGAGATATCTCGGTTCCTCGGTGTCAATGTTGGCGTAGAGGTTGTACTGCTTGCTCCAATAAGTATTTGCAGGATTCAATCTTTCAAAGTTCGCAACGATGTGCGCGCCGTCAAAAAGGCCATTGCCGAGATCGCATGCCAGTGATGTCATCCATGAACCGCCCAGCAACCCGCCTAAATAGCGCATCGGATTCTTTTTGTCCTCCCCAGCCCAGTAGGACAAGGGCGCACCGTTGAGAATAATAAGACCTACAACATCTGGACGCAGAGCAGCTAAGGCTGTAACTGCCCATCCAGCCTGACAGTTCCCTACCACGCATGGCTTCCCTTCTGAATTTGGATGGCGTTTTGCAACCTCTTCAATGAATAATACCTCGGCAGTGCCGACGTCCCCAAGGGTCTGTCCGGGAACCGGATCCGGGAAAAATGAAATAAAATAAACGGGATGCCCAGCACGCATTGCAACCCCAATCTGTGAATCGTATTTAAAACCGCCTATTCCAGGTCCATGTCCGGCCCGCGGATCAACAACCACAAAGGGGCGCTTTTTAGGGTCAATCTTTAAACCTTCCTCAGGCGGGATACGTAACAATACGTAGTTGCAGGGACGCTCCAGGTTACGCCCATCAATGAGAATCTCGTATTTAAAGCGCAGAACAGGGGGCTTGCCCTTTTCATAGTGCTCGAGAAAGGTGTTTCCTCTCTTGCGCATGACATCCCAAAACAACACCGAGCGCTGATAAGAGTCTATGAGATAATCCCAAGTGCTCTTCATAAAATCAGAGTAAGCTGAAAAAGGATTGACAGGTTTTTTATCTTTCATTTTAGATACCTCCAGTCGAATTAATATTTATAAAATCCCCTTCCCGTTTTTCTTCCCAGCCACCCCGCACGAACCATCTGACGGAGAAGCGGAGCAGCACGGAATTTTGGGTCCTGAAACTCGCGATAGAGAACATCAATTACATTGAGAGTCACATCCAGCCCTATGAGGTCTATAAGAGCAAGAGGACCGATTGGCTGATTCGTTCCAAGTTTCATCGCTTTATCAATATCTTCAGCAGTTCCCACACCCTCTTCAAGAGCAAATACCGCTTCGTTGAGCATGGGCATGAGAACCCGGTTTACGATAAACCCGGGGACGTCTTTGGTTTTAACCGGGTCTTTCCCAAGAGCCTTGGCGAAGTCATAGGCAAACTCGACAGATTCGTCAGATGTCGCAATGGTTTTTATTATCTCCACAAGCTTCATAAGAGGGACGGGATTAAAGAAGTGCATCCCGACGACTTTATCGGGTCTTTTTGTATTTACAGCGATTTCTATAATCGGAAGGGAAGATGTATTTGTGGCAAGAATAACATCAGGACGTGTGGATGCATCCAATTTTTTGAAAGTCTCTTTTTTCACGTTCATATCTTCAAATATAGCTTCTATGACTAAATCAACATCACATAGAGCCTCAAACTTTGTAGTTGTCTTAATTCTGGATAAGATAGAATTGCTCTTTTCCTCGCTTATTTCTCCCTTCTTTACAAACCTTCCCAGACTGTTACCAATTGCTTTTATTCCACGCTCAACAGCAGAATCAGAAATATCTAGGAGAACAACCTCTCTGCCATTTGAAGCCACAACCTGAGTGATTCCAGAGCCCATTGTTCCCGCTCCAACCACACCGACCCTTTTTATATCTTCTAAACGCATAGAAACCCTATTTACCCTCCTTTCATCTTTTTATGTTAGATTTACATTCATCGCCTCAAACCAAGATTCTACCTTGCCTCAAACCAAGATTCTACCTTCCTCATTCGAATTGATTATTAAAAACCACATCTTGCCCTGTTATTACGGCAAAGTAACTGCTCACTGAGTATTATTATTGTGATTTTTGTAATTTTGATGTAATCAATATGTATGCGTAGTCAACCGGGTATTGAACAACGTCAGCACCAGGTTATCACTCGTCTCACGAATGAAAATGCTAAACTCAGAACACAAATAGCGGCGTTGGAGAAAGAAAATGCTCTTCTTAAAACCCAGCTCCAGCAAATCATGATTCAACTTGAAGAACTCAAGATCAAAGTCTTTGGGAGAAAACACAAGGATCAACCTACCGAAAATGATGGTTCTCAGCCCAAACCACCAGCGGTATTGCCTCGTCCGCCGCAGAGTTATCGCCGACCAGTTCCCAAGGAAGAAGAAATTACTGAGACAAAACAATTCGAGATTACGGTTTGCACTAATTGTCATACTCCCTTGAACGATCTTAAGGTCATTACTCGCTACGAAGAAGATATCGTGCCTCCGACCAAATGGCATCAAGTTCTCAAGAAGGTGGAAAAACAGCTTATAACGACTGGCTACTGCCCCAACTGCCGGAAACGCCGCTCAGCTATTGCAGTTGCTCAACACCTTGTCACACTTGGAACCAACATTAAACAGTTCATTGCTTACGCTAATGTGATTCTTCGGCTCAGCTTCGAACAAACCCGAGCCTTTCTCAAAGATGCTGTGGGCCTCTGTATTTCTGACGGTGAGATTAGCAATATCCTGGAAGAGCAATCCCAATTGCTTTATCCTCATTTTACACAACTCAAACAAACCATTGACCAACAACCAGGGGCTCATTACGACGAAACCTCTTGGGATGTCCAGGAGGAGGAACACAGGAGTTGGTGCTGGGTGAAGATTGGCACTCAGGCACCCGACACTCTTTTCATCTTAGGCAGAAGTAGAGGAAAAGGTAATGCCGAGGAACTCAGGGGAACAGCCAATGATGAACAATTTGGCATCTCGGATGACTATGGTGCATATCAGAATCTTTTCTTGCATCACCAACTGTGCTGGGTGCATCCCTTAAGGAAACTAAGGGAATTGAAAGACTCTGAATACCTTACTGATGGACAACAAAAACATTGTCGTCAGATCTATGAGTCATTTGCTGATCTCTATGCTGAGGTTCGCAAGACTATTGATAGCCCTTTTGTTCTCGAAGAACGACTCGAGAAAAGAGGTGAACTCCTTCGTCGTTTTACCGAGATTACTGCTGCGCATATTCGAGACCCGGTCCGTCTCCAAAGGATCAAAAAACGTCTATGCGAACGCAAAGCAGCCTATTTCACTTGTGTTATCAAACCGCATATTCCTGCTGATAATAACAAGGCAGAACGGGCTCTGCGCCATGTTGTGTTGAAACGGAAAAACTCCTATGGATCGAAGACCCAAAAGGGAGCTGAAGTGATGAGTATTCTTTTCTCTGTCTTGCTTTCTCTGTGGTGGCGGAGACCAAAGAATTTCTTTGAGTCCTATTCCCATCTGGTAAATTCTGTATTACCATAGCTATATTGTTGAAGATGGGTCAGCAAGCAGATACAGGGCAAAGAGAGTGCCAGCAAAAATTCCTCTCATTCTGGAAGGTTGAGTTTAAAAAGATTAAAAAAGAGGTGTCAGATGTCTTAAAATAGGACATATTTTACGCTTTTCCCAAGAGGAGGTTATAGATCCTATTTACCGGTAAATATCGGTTTTCGCTTTTCATAAAAAGCTCTTATACCTTCCCTGTAGTCTTCGCTCTGACAGACTATTTGGCGAAGCTCCTGAATACGTTCAAAAATAGTTGGTGTAACAGGATCAGCATCGGCAAGGATATTGAGCTGTTCCTTAACTACGGAGACCGCCAGCGGGGCCTTGCTTGCAATCAAGTGTGCCATGTCGTAGGTGAATTTTTCTAATTCAGATGCCGGCACCAAATGATTGAGAATTCCCCATTTTTCTGCATCCGCAGCCTTCATAGGCGCTGCCGTGAAGAACATCTCCTTAACGAAATTGAGCGGAAGTCGTTTCATGAACCGCGTCAGGCCGGTAGTGTTGTAAGGCAGACCGAGATTAACAGGGGTGATGGCAAAAGAACTCGTTTC
>JBLNAE010000171.1:0-5002 GCA_050259195.1 Ignavibacteriales bacterium | reverse complement strand
GTTGGCGTCTGAAGGATGTAAGATCGTGTAGGGGCGAGCCCCTACAGTTCCGTATCCACTTTGAGAGCTACTCCTTAACGGCCTCTCTGACCAATGGCTCCAACTCGCCGCGCTGGTGCATATCGAGGCAAATATCACAGCCGCCTATTAATTTGCCCTTTATATATACCTGCGGGAAAGTAGGCCAGTTTGAGAACCTCTTTAAGGATTCCCTCAGTTGCGGGTCGGCAAGCACATTTACAGTTTCAAAAGGGACCCCGTAGGATTCAAAAAGCCTTACCATTGCGGCGGAGAAGCCGCACTGGGGCATCATCTTTGTTCCCTTCATATATATGAGAATTTTATTCTCGTCTATCTGAGACTGTATTTTTTCCATTATATCTTCTGCCATTTTCCCACTCCTTAATTCCAGATTTTAATATTTTACGTTGAGAGATTAAAAACGCAATCAGTCAAACAGAAACCTTGATGTGCTATCCCTCTTTACCTTGCCCGTTTCCACTGCTCAGGAGCGTAAGTTTTCAAAGATAGAGCATGAATGTCCTTCATAGATTCCCCAAGAGCCTTATAGACCATCTGATGCTGTTCAACAAGCCCTTTCCCCTGAAATTCGGAAGAGATGACGACGGCCTCAAAATGCGTGCCGTCCCCCTCTACATTGACAATAGAACCTGGCATCGCGTTTTCAATTATGGTTTTAATTTCTTCCGGGTTCATAGCAGTTATTATATTGTGGATTCTTAAGATTTCCAAGGCAAATGTTTGGTTTGTAGGGTGAGTGTTGCACACATCCATTTTCAGGCGGCTACAAGGGTTGTCCTACAAGCGAACTCATACATAACCCTAATCAAACAAAACTGTGTATAATCAAGCTCCTATGAGAATAATCAAATATGCTCTTGCGGCATTTATCGCTTTATTGATACTCCTTTCCGTTTATCTCTACTTAATTTTTGAAAAAACCCAGCCTACTCTCGAGGGGAAGATAAAAGTTCCGGAGCTTCAATCCCCTGTGAGAATCATAAGAGATATATACGGAATTCCCCACATATACGCGGAGAACATCCATGACCTCTTTTTCTCTCAGGGCTACGTTACTGCTCAAGACCGTCTCTGGCAGATGGATTTATCAAGAAGAGCGGCAAAAGGAAACCTGTCTGAGATATTTGGGGAAACTACGGTTGAGACGGATTATTTTTTCCGCGTTATGGGAATAGGAGAGATTGCAGGAAAAATCTACAATAAGCTCGATGACGAAGCTAAATCAGAACTCGAAGCCTATTCGAGGGGCGTGAATTATTACATAAAAGAGAAAGAGCCCCTCGAATCAATTATTCTCAGATACGATATAGAGCCTTGGAGTCCTCTTGATTCCATAAGCATACATCTCCTTTCCGCGCTCGACCTTGCGACTAACACCGACGAAGAGATGTTTGCCATGAAGGCTCTTAAAAAACTCGGAGAAAAAATGGTGGACGAGCTTCTTCCCAATTATTCTGAAAGCGGAAATACAATAATCCCGGAAGAGATAAAAGGTTCCAATCTCGATTTTGACGTTCTTAACGGATACAAAATCGCAAGAGAAAAATTTCGGCTGTTTCAGAACATAGGGGAGAGCAATAACTGGGTGGTTGACGGAGCAAAGTCTACAACTGGAAAACCGATTCTCGCAAACGATCTCCACTTAAGATCGCAGATTCCATCTGTATGGTACGAGGTCCACCTAAAGGCTCCTGGAATAAACGTAATTGGAGCCATATTCCCCGGCTCCCCATATGTAGCGATAGGCCATAACGAGCGCGTAGCCTGGGGATTTACAGATGCTATGGCGGATAGAGCCGACCTTTTTATTGAAAGGATAAATCCGGCAAACCCTCATCAGTATTGGTACGTCAGTCATTGGGAGGATATGAGGACGGAAGATGTAGAGATAAGGGTCAAAGATAAGAGCGGCTACAAGACTGTAAAAAGAGAGATTAATCACACAAGGCACGGCCCGGTTATTAATGTTTCTAAAACAGATACGTATGAAGCTCTTTCGATGAAATGGTCTGCAAGAGAGGTTGAGGACGAAACGCTCAAGGGACTTTCTATTCTAAATAGATCAGGAAGCGTAAGGGAGGCGAAAGAGGGAGGAAAATACGGAGGTATCTACACGTTAAATATGGTGTATGCGGATGTAGATAGGAATGTTGGGTATCAGCTCATTGGAGGCATTCCGATAAGAGAAAAGGGAACCAGTTCATTAGAAGGGAAATTCCCGGTTCCGGGATGGAGCGGAGAGTATGAGTGGAATGGATTTATATCCGATGATGAGCTTCCGGGTGTTATCAATCCTCCGGTTCACTTCCTGGCAACGGCGAATAATAAAATAGTCGGAGACAATTATCCCTATCTAATATCAAACACATGGGCTCCACCTTATCGCTATGAAAGAATAACTTCCCTAATTGAGGGAAAAGAGAAACTCTCGGTAGAGGATTTTAAGAGAATGCAGGCTGATGTTTACTCAGTCCCTGCCAGGAAGTTTGTTGGGGTGATTACTAAAGTTCAAACGGACAATCCTGAGGTCAAATGGGTTTTAGATAAACTCTCAGCCTGGAATTACGAGATGAGAAACGATAGCCTTCCCGCGCTCCTTTATGAGACGATAAGAACAAATCTGATAAGAAATACGTTCAAAGATGAACTCAAGGAACTCTACCCGGATTTTCTCGGTACCCTTAGTTATAACTGTAATCTGATAGATAAAATTATAGATGATCCAAATTCGCACTGGTGGGATAACGTTGATACGCCTAAGAAGGAAAGTAGAGATGAGATAATTACAAGGAGCATAGAGGACGCGCTTGGAGAAATTAAAGGAAAACTAGGAGAAGAGAGAGAAACCTGGACTTGGGGTGCGATTCATAAATACCATTTCATTCATCCCCTGGGAAGGGTAAGATTTCTGGACAAGATATTTAATTTCGGACCAATTCCCGCTCAGGGAGACAGAGATACGATAAACTACTCCTACTTTAGCTACCAAAACCCTTACGACACAATCGTCCTATCATCTTACCGCTTTATCTGCGATTTATCGGATATTAATCACGCACTCGGAATGAATTCTACTGGGCAGTCGGGAGACCCTTTTAGCAAGCGGTATAAGGATATGGTTGAGAACTGGTCTCAGGTGAGATACCATCCACTGCTCTTTGATGATGGAGATATTAAGAGAAACAAGTGGAAAGAGCTTGATTTGAATCCAATGTAGAAAACGCAGCGCGTAAAAACGCCGTTGCCTGCTTCGTAATAGCTTAAGGTTTAAACCACAAAACTCTATTTGGCTCTACTGATAATGGAAGTTGAGCTGCGTACGTGTTTGAGGCAGAGAGTTATAAATTCAGAAAACGTAAAACTATGCGCCCAGAAATACTGCTGTCTCTCAAATTCGGAAAGGCGATTCAGGAGGTCTTCAGGCATTGGCTGCTGCCATCTAAGATACTGGTCTCCCCAGTAATCTACCTCCTCATCCGATATAGCCAGGACTTCATTCATTCTTTTTGGTCTCCTCCCTTTTTATTTTTTTGTTGATTAAATCACAAACGCACAATTATGACAAGGGGTTTTTTATAAATTAAAAAAATCGAAGGAGAAAAGAATTAGTTGCAGAGGATACAGGGTTCAAAGAGAGAAATTATTTTTAACTCTCCGTGGCTAAATTATGTTGTTTATCATTCTTGGCGGAGCAAATGGCCCAGTCCCTGGGAATTAGCTTTCAGATAATGAGTGTCTTCGGCTCGAACCGCATAAGCGCGAATGACGTAGAAAAAGGGGTAAAGCGAATTCTCAATATCCCCAAACACATGAAGATTGCCTTTGCCGCCCGGCTGGGTTATCCCGTCTCTGCGCCAGCTAAACATCCGAGGGTGCGCCGTGATGTGAAGGCGTTCACTCACCATAATCGTTTTGGGAACAATGGTCTTGATTGAGAGAATCTTTTTGTTAATCCGAAGATACTATGAATATGCAGAATAAAGTTGTTATCATCACGGGTGCTTCTTCCGGCATTGGTCTGGCTCTATCCAGGCTTCTTACGCAACGCGGTGCAAAAGTTGCACTTGTGTCCCGATCAAAAGATATGTAGCATCAGGTCAGTACGTGCATATGACACCTATCGTTAGCCTGATTGAGCGATACGCTGCTGTAGTTCATACTTTTTGAGGAGGAGGGATCCATGGCACAAGTAACTTCAAACGGAATACGAATCAACTATGACGACTTGGGACAAGGAGAGCCGGCATTGCTTTTGATGCCTGGCTGGTGTGCCAATCGGACGGTATTCCAGGATTTAGCTCCGCGTTGCAGTGTGCGTCACCGCACATTGGTACTTGACTGGCGTGGGCATGTGGAATCAGGGCCGCCCTCAGGCGACTTTGGTTATGATGGTCTGGCCGAGGATGCACTGGCGGTCATCAAAGCCAGCGGTGCACAGCAGGTGGTACCAGTGGCACTCGCCCATGCCGGCTGGGTTGCCATAGAGTTGAGGTGCAGACTGGAGGAGCGAATACCAAAACTTGTGCTACTGGACTGGATCATCATGGAAGCCCCTGCATCCTTCCTGGAGGTGTTGCAGGGTATGCAATCGCTCGAGAGATGGCGTGAGACGGTTGAGCAGATTTTCTCCTTATGGCTCCAAGGAGTGGACAATCCGAGGCTGATTCGATTTGTGCGCGAGGAGATGGGATCGTATGGCTTTGAGATGTGGTCGCGTGCTGCACGCGAGATCAGCGCGGCATATGCCGAGGCGGGCAGCCCTCTTCAACTGCTTTCCGCATTGGAGCCACCAGTGCTGGTGCTACACCTCTATGCTCAACCGGAAGATCCTGGGTATCGGGCAGCCCAGCAGTCGTTCGGTACTACACATCCGTGGTTCCATGTGCGCAAAGTGGAAGCACGCAGCCACTTTCCGATGTTTGAGGTGCCAGAGGAGATCGCAGCGGCAATAGAGGAGTTT
>JBLNAE010000170.1:0-8718 GCA_050259195.1 Ignavibacteriales bacterium | reverse complement strand
GACGATATGATACTCTGTTTTGTATACCGCGTGCGTACTTTTTCGAAACCTCATTCCCTATTGTATCACGCTGTATCGTCTGGACTGCCTGTTCATCACCAAACAGAGTCTGGTGTTTTATCGGCTTAATAATCCCAAGGGGGAAGCGCCTTGACATGCCAAACCTTTCTTCATTTCCGGGGATAGTATCAATCGGAACGAGTTCTCCCCCGGAGAACCTGTTTGCTTCTTCCGCTCCAACCGTAAATGTCATTACGGCGCGGGCAACCTCTACTCTTGCGGTTTTTATCGGCTTTCCATTCTCTTCTACAATGGTTCTGGCAAGCTCTTCTTTTCTCCTTTCAATGCCGTCTGCGATTCTCCTCAGTATCGCGCTTCTTTCATAACTAGGGCTATTTTTGAATTTCTCAAATGCTTTTTCAGCGCTATCAATTGCCTCTTTTGCTTCTTTTGCCGCAGGTATATTTATTACACCTACAACTTCGTCATTATAGGGACTTCTTATCTCCCTTTTTTTCGTGCTATCTCTCCATTTACCATCAACCAAAAATCCATATTCCCTAGCCATAATCCTTACCTCTTGTTACTTTACTTCTCATTTAGTCATGAGTACACAGATTTTGCCATGAGCCATTCGACAGTTCGTCAAGCTCGGTCGAACTGGTCAGTGCAACAAAGGAATCTGATATCAAGTGTCATTCCGAACGCAGTGAGGAATCTCAATTAGATTGCTTCGCTCGCAATGACATACTTAACTGATTACCTCTTCAAAGAAGAATAATCCCATTAAGCTTCTACTATCTATAGATTATTAAACAAAAGGTTAAGAGTTAAGTCAAGCTGAGGAGAAATTTATTATGAAGTGTGGAGCACACCTTAAGAGATTACAATGCATAGGCATATAGAGCTTATCTAGGAGGTCGAAAAATATGGTCTGTATTATAAAGCTAAAAGAAAAAACTTAGGGGCCCGGTGAAGGAGCAGGAGTAGGCTGAGGAACAGATTGAGTAATTGTAACAATTGCTTGAATAGTACGATCCCCTATCGAAACGTCTGGACAGCTTGGGTCAACATCAGCTGGATTAGGAAGGATTACCTTGGCGGTTATAACCTGCGTTCCTCCGGTGTTATTGATAGTATCATACTCAGTAGTGGCCGTACCGCTATCTTCTGATCCACCCACGGTAGTAGAAGTTGGGTTCAGCTTTCCCAGATCGGGTCGGCTGAGAGAGAAATTTACAGTTGTCCCCGTTGGTATACCCGTAGTTTGAAATTGCAATGGGACAAAGACAGAATTAGGACTATCAGTAGGATTAGTTGTAACATCGGTATCCTGAGGTGGTGTTATACTTACACCTCTAAGTACCAGTGTATCGAAACGGGATTCCTTTTTGCCATCGGAAGTGGTTATTGTGACCGATACATTTACTATCGCAGGTCCACCTAGTCCAGTTAGGTAATTAGCAGATACCTCACCATTAACAATCGTTGTACCTTTATTAAGTAAACAACCCTCTAATATGTCTGGAAGGTTTGAAGTTGTGAGACTAAACTCGACATTGGAACCATCTGGAATTTCACCGGTAATAACCTGAACCTCACTAATATCACTCCCATTTCCAAAAAGCACCTTTGGTTTAAGGTTAAACTCGATTTGTCCCGCACCTGTTGAGCTTTGGGAACCTCCATTATCCAAACTATTGGTACAAAACGCTCCTCCAAATAACAAAAACAGGGCTAAAAATGAGAATAGTTGTCTTAAGTTGTTACTGACTAAGAGTTGTATTTTTTTCACTAGATAGTCCTCCTTAAATTTCCATTAACTGACAAACTGCAGGTGAACCAAACATCCTCAGGGCGTTGGAGTGGGAGGAGCTGGAGTGGGAGCGGTACTCGAAACACTGAATTCAGCGCTAGTGCCTGACCCATTTCCTAGATCTGCTTCTAATGTTGCGGTATCGACCGGAAATTCACCGAACATTAATATTATGACACTGGCTTCTCCACGGTTATCAGTCAGTTCAGTAAAAGGGGAATTGAAAATTGCTCCCATTGCCGATAGCTCTGGTAACGGGATATCTTCGCAGGGAACCGAACCACACTTATTAGGATCAATGAACAATAGAGCAGGAGAATCGGGGATCCCATCCCCGTTTGTATCCACTACAAGATCATTCTCTGCTGCGAATGTTAGCCTGAAGGTCACTCTTACATCGTTCAATGGCACTGTGTTTCCACTCGAATCCTGTCCTGTGACAATTGCACTTACATTTTGTACCGCCCGGGCGTTGTTGGGTATAGAAAATGATTGGGGTCCCGGTGATACAAAAGCCACAGTTGAACCAAATGGTGCAAATGGGGGATTAGAACCGCAACTGAGCCCGACAATAAGCATGAAAACGATAAGTATGGGGAATAGGGCCAAACCCAAAAGGGTCTTGTGCATTCTTTTGTCCTCCTTTACTTAACTATCCTTGGGGTTATAAAGACCAAGAGTTCTCTTCTCTGGTCAACATTTGAAGTGTGTCTAAAAAGCCATCCAAGAAGCGGAATTCTTGAGAGCCAGGGAAGTCCGTTAATATTCTCTGTGGTTGTTCTTGTAAAAATCCCTCCAATCACAATCGTCTCCCCATCCATGGCAAGCACCTGAGATTCTGCCTCATTTCTTCTTATGGCAGGCTGTCCATTTGCTCCAGTGATGGACGGATCGGGAGCATTGTCCGTAACCTTTATGGTCATAAGCACCTTGCCATCGTTTGTCACGTGCGGAGTGACTTCTAACCTCAGCGTCGCATCTACAAACTGGGTCTGAGTGCCGGCGGCAGAGACGCTGAGAAAGGGAATTGAAACGCCCTGCTCAATCCTTGCAGCCTGATTATCGAGCGTTAGAACCCGGGGGGATGAAAGGATTCTTCCATCTCCTCTGTTCTCAAGAGCCGAGAGCCTTATATCCAGATCGAAGGCTCCTGTAAGACTTCCGAGAACTACTCCTAATGCTCCGCCCGCTCCAGTGCCAACCGCGGCAGGTAGGTCCACTATGAAGTTCTTCCCTGGGTTTCCAAACGGTGCGGGGTTTCCCGCGGTAACTCCGCCTGCCCCAATGCTCGAAGGGAAGAACGCGCCCGTCGGATTTCCGGTAGCGGCAGACGCCCTATAATTCGCTCCAAACTGAACCCCAAGCTCGCGCGTAAAATCAAGCGTTGCCTGAACGATGCGCGACTCTATTAAAACCTGAGGGGTTCTTGTATCAAGCTCTTTAACAAGCTCTTCAATCTGTGCAACTCTTGGGGCAGTATCCGTAACCAGTAAGCTGTTTGTGCGTACATCAATCTTGAGTTCGCCCCTCTTGCTGAGGACTGATTCGACAAGAGGTTTTAACTCTTCCCCCGTAGCATAATTTATAAAAATCTGCTTCGTAACGAGCGGCTCAAGTTGCTCTTTTGAGGAAGCCACCTGCTGAATCGCATTCTGCCTTGCTTGAATGGTTGCAAGAGGAGCGATCTTTATGACGTTCCCTTCAACGAGTGCACCGAGTCTTGCATCATCAAGCACCACTTCGAGTGCCTGATCCCAAGGGACGTTGGTGAGCTTCAATGTAACCGTTCCCTTTACGTCTTGGGAAACTACAAAATTAAATCGGCTTACATCTGCAAGAACCCTGAGCACATCTCTTACGTCAGCGTCCTTGAAATCAAAAGACACCAATTGCCCGCGATAAACTTTCTTTGCGCCCGGGGTAGCTGCAGTGCGAAAATCAAAGGCATAGAGAGGAGCCTCTTTCGGCGGCTGTTGAGCCTGGACCTCTTCAGTTAATTTTTCGGATTCCTTGGGTTTTCCAAACTTTGCCGTAATTAAATTCCCATCCTGTTTAATCTCGACGGGGGAGTCTTTGGGAGCATCTTTTTTAAGTTCCATGATGATTATTACATCATTCGGTTTAGCCGGATCTCTAAAAGAGGATATAAAACCGATGGGGCTATTAAAATCGCCTACGTCTCGTGCGACCTGGAATTCATCGGGAATGGCTACATCTTCAATCCTTAGGCTGAGTCTTCTCTCTTCTTTAGGAAGCTCTTCATACCTTACGGGAGCCGAGGTTTTTATAGTTACGACTCCAACTCCATCTTTAGCCTCAAAACCGACGCTCTCTACCGTGTTTTTTCCCCCAGCAGCAGGTGAATTGGGAGCAGGCGTTTGAGCGGGTAAGGGTTGGGCTAATTGAGAAGATTCAGCGGATTGAGGTTGAACCGTTTGGTTTGGCTGAGAATTAGAATTTACTTCCCCAACTGCTTCTGGAATGTTTTCCTCGGAAACAGATGGATTGGGAGCAGAAGGTTGAGTGGATGGTTGAGATTCAACAGTTTGAGTTCCTTGATGGGGAGAAGGTTCCTCCTCAGCTATTTTCATGGTATTCTCTTCGGTGAACAGTCTATTTTCTGTGTTCCTGTAATTAACCAATCCGCTTGTCTGTGGGTTTGAGGAGTAAGTAAATCCAAATAGAACAATGCCGATAAAAAAAAGCTTCGAGGTAAATTTCATCCCACCATTTTCCTCCTTAGGTTAGTATTCACTCCTCTCTTGCACATGCTCGACTAATCTCACATTAGTCCGCGTAAGGAGTGAATCAGCTTGAAAGACCGTATTATTCCATTTGCCTTTTCATCTTAAATAATTGCCAGATGTATGAGAATTAAGCTCTGATTGAGGGCAGTGCAGGAAGAAATGTCGCATTCCTTATTCTTCCTTAAACGCTAGAGACGATTTCTTAGTCTCAACCTTTTTTTGACCGAACACATCCTCAGAGTATCTTTTCTCTTCAACTAGAATACCGTTATCTCTCACTTCAACGATCTTCCCCTGTTTGTTTCCTATCTCATCTCCCATTCCAAGAACATAGGTATTCTTCTCAGGATCAACGATCATAGCTTTAGACTGCTGTCCTACAGATACAATTCCAACCAGCCTAAATTGTTCAAGCGAATACCTCTTAATTGGTGGGAGCGATTTACTCAGCTGAGGTTTTGCCTCTTTTGTTTCAATTATTTTGATGAACGGCTTAAATGGGTCGCGCTTTCCTGCGGCACTATATGCAGACTCGCCTTGAGGTGAAATACTCGTAATATCGGTTTTCTGAGTTTCCTCAGCACGGACACCCGCAAACCATAGAGCAATTATTAAGAAGAGAATTGTAGCTTCCTTAGCCATATCCACCCTCCTCCTTTTCATCTAGGCCCTCCATTTTGGACTCCCGCTTTTGGTTGCTGTGGCGGAACAGAGGGAAGCAACCTAAAAGTGACGGCGGTAAAGGAGGCATCAAGAATGATTCTATCGCCCATGCTTCTCTTTTTCTCTTGGCTTAAATTAAGATCTCTGATGTTTACAATCCTGGGGAGTTTAGAAACTCTATCAAAGAAGTTTGCAAGATCATAGTAAGAGCCATATACCTTCATATCTATGGGAATTTCTGCATATATATCTTTTTTCACCTCTGGCTTAGGGGCAAACGCATTTGATTCTAGACCGGAAGCCGATACCGCAGCATAAACACTATCAATCAGGCTGGGAATCTCTTTCTCTTCCGGGAGTTTACTGGCAGCCTCCTTAAATTCTCTATCCAGCTTATTAAATTCCTGCTCAAACCTCGGAAGTTCTTTGGCTATGTTTTCGTACTCATTTAATTTGGCTCGCTCTTTTTGAAGCTCATTTCTGGCACGGGTCAACTCCTCAGATTTTGGCGACCAGAAAAAATACCAGTACACGCCGCATATAATCAGGATTATCACTAACAGAATGCCAACCTTGACATAAACTGACCGCTGGTCTAAGGATTCGGCCATGTTTTCAATAATAGCCATCTTTACCTCTCAGCCTTCTCTTTTGGTTTTCCCTCAGGACTCTCTTCCGTTTTAACCTTTCCTGAGTAGTTTAACTTCGACTCAATCACAAAGGTCTTGAGAGAAAGCTGCTGTATCTGTTTTGTGTTAATAACAGCGAGATCAACGTTCTGGAAGTAAGGAGAAGATTGGAGCTTTTTCATAAAATCCGAAACCGTAAGCTCGTCCCAAGCCGTTCCCTCAATTTTGGCCATATAGTTTTTCTCAGAGAACTCATCAATCCAGGCTCTATTGGGAATGGCCTGCCCCAGAGCGTCCATGACAAATAGGGGTCCGGTACGGTTTTCTTCAAGCACAGATATAATTTTGATTTTTCCTTCGAGTTCTTTATTCTTAACCTTAAATTCCTCGACCTTTTTCCTTATTACCTCCAATGCATTAATCCGTTTTTTTACCTCTGCAATCTCATTGTTCGTATCTTTTATCCTCTTAGACTGAACCAAATCTATAGCCACAATGACGGCAATTGCGGCAACTATCGCAAGAACACCTATCATAAGGTCGTTAAGACCTCTTATCCTTTTTTTCTCTTCTTTTGTGGAGAGAAGATTTATCTTTATCATCTACCGTCTATTCTCCTAAGGGCAAGTCCCACAACCACACCCATCTTGGGAGCTATGTCGAGAATGTATTCAGGATCAAAGTCTCTCTCACTATATAGAACATTTCTAAAAGGACTAACCATTTCAACCACAGCCCCACTTTTATCTTGGAGTATCTCCTGTAGGTGCGGAATCTTTGAAGAGCCGCCTCCAAGTATGATTTTACGAACCGTTTCTCTGGATGTCATTGTAGTAGAGAAAAAATCTAAGGTTCTTTTTATCTCACCGCAAATTAATTCCGTAAAATCAAGCGTTATTCTGTCAAGCTCAGGTGCAGACGTATTGATTCCCAGAGAATACTTCTTCTTCTCAGCTTCATCATAGCTTAGATCAAACTCCTTTTGTATCCACTCGGTAAACTGTTTTCCGCCCACCGTTATATCCCTTGCAAAGATCGAGACCCCTTCTTTTAAAATGTTGATGTTTGTCACAGAGGCCCCAATGTTAATCAGAGCCACAATCTCATCCGAACTTGAATAGTTTACTTCATACATATTCTCAAGCGCGAACACATCAACGTCTACCACTACCGGGTTTAGTCCGGCATCGCGCGCCACAGCTATGTAGTCATTGGCTATGTCTTTTTTAGCCGCGACGATTAGCACGTCCATGTTCCCTTCAGGGCTTTCTCCAGGAAGAATCTGAAAATCATAATTTACTTCGTTGACGCTGTGAGGTATATATTGCTCAATCTCCCAGGGGATGGCCTCACGCAACTCTCTTTGACTCATCTGCGGAAGACTCACCTTCTTTATAATTACAGAATGCCCTGAGATAGAGATTGCAGCGTCTTTGGTCTTTATTCCCAAATTCCCTATCAGCGAGGAAACTGCTTCCACTACGGCATCCGAATTGATTATAATTTTGTTGACTATAGCCTCAGGAGGAATGATAGCTTCTCCGATGTTCTTTAGCTGGTATCCCTTCCGGGTCTCTTTTATCTCCGCAAGTTTTATTGCACTTGAACCTATATCGAGTCCGATAATATCTTTTTTTCCAAAAAACAAATCTTTCTCCCAGTACTATATTATTCTTTTAATACTATTATCTAACGTTTTTAATCTTAAGCTAAGTATTTCTAAAGAACTTCTGTAATAATCTATACCATCAATAACTTTAACGACACTCTTAATGCGTTGAGCGTTACTTGACTTCATTGAGAATATTAAATGGAAAGAACTGCTTGATTTCTCTATACAGCGGAGTCTACGGTTCAGTTTGCTTTTTTTCATCTCTAACTTCGGCAACCCTGCCACCTCAAGCTCCTTGAATCTTCAGGCCGTTGGTTTTGCGCCCCGTTGTAACGGTTTGCCTTTTCGGTTAGAAGGCGAATTATGATTACGAGTTTTGCTCAAAAAATACTCCCCTTGTCAATTCTTGTCAAGAGCCTGGACAGAAAGTTTATATAAAATGACTAAAATTGGGATAATACTAAAGTTGTAAGGCTGAAAAGTGGACTTTATGCAATACTATAATCTACAGGTCCACATAATTAAAGTCTATATAATTTAGACAGGACTACAAAAATGTCTATAATGCGGCTTTCAACGTACAAAAAAAGAATAGTCGGTTTCGTAACAAACAGATGTTCGGATATGTCATTTCTACGAGAGTGCTATCATGACTCGGTATCCGACCAGCAGGCCAAAATCAGCGGCTAGGCAGGGATTAGGAAAGGTTGCAGTGGTGATCACTACCAGTACGGAACAGGGGAAGCCTTTCTTGAAAGAGAAAATTTTCAATCCAGAAACGAGGCGGCAGCATTACACACATAAACAATTAAAGTCCGCATTTGGACTATACGAAGAAATCTTTCGTTGTTATATACATAATCAGAAATATCCAGAACTCAAGATTCCAATGCTAAGAATTCACTAGATGAAACTTTTGCCTATGTATAAGGATATGTTGTGATTCACGAGGGTTGAAGAGGGTGAGAAAGCTAAAACTGATTGATGAAATTCTTCCAAAACGACCTTACAAATTTGATATTAAGTCCGAAAATCTAACTAGGCTGACAAAAATTGTCATATTTCTATGGAATTGGAATATATAACTCATAGTAAACATTTGAAAATATTATGCGTCTCTGCTGGCATAAATATTGCTAAAATAATAGCAAAACATAAGGAGGGCAAGAAATTGAAAAAGGTACTCCGCAAAGAAGAGGTATGGTTCTCTATAAAGTCTGCAGTCTGCGGATGTTGTGGCAATAAAACTGA
>JBLNAE010000169.1:0-3839 GCA_050259195.1 Ignavibacteriales bacterium | reverse complement strand
ATTAAATGCTTCAATAACCCAGCCCTGTATTTGCTGATTGGGATCAATTGTGGTTTGCTCTACCATTATCCATACCTCCCTCCTCGTAACTTTAGCTAACTGTGGCATATATTCGCACTTTACCTTCAACCTGCTCTACAGTTACATCCAGTCCAAAAAGCCTGCTCAAGGTCTCGTCATTAAAAACCTCTTCCATAGTCCCTGCACGAAAGATATTGCTGTCCTTATCAATTACAACCACATGGTCGGCAAATTTAGCAACTATGTTCAAAAAATGACTCACCATAAGAACCGTGAGGTTGTCTTTCTCTCTTATTTTTCCTATTAATTCCATAATAGCAGTCTCCCCCTTAATATTCATTGAGGCCGTGGGCTCATCAAGGATCAATATATCGGGTTCACCGGCAAGAGCATGGGCAAGAAGAGTGCGCTGCTTTTCGCCTCCTGAGAGCGACCTAAACGGATGATCCTTTAGATGGGGAATTTCAACCTTCCGGAGACACTCCGTTACAATTCTCCAGTCTTCTTTCTTAACACTTCTGCCAGCCGGGATTCGTATGTATCTTCCCATAGATACAAACTCAGAAACAGAGATTGGAAATATATGATCAAAGTTTTCACGTTGAGGAACGTATCCAAATATCAAAGGATGGTTTCTACCGTATTGTACTTTTCCCTTCACGGGCGGAATAAGTCCCAAAATAGTTTTTAATAATGTAGTTTTTCCCCCTCCATTTGGACCGACTATTCCCCAAAATTGATTTTGCTCAATAGAAAAACCTATAGAGCTTAAGAGTTCCCTTTTATTGTAGCCAATTGCCACATCTTCTAACTTTATGAGAAAAGATGAACTCATTTTTATCTCTCCTTTTTGATAATATATGATATGCAGAAGGACTTATTCCATTGCCCTTATGCAAAGTTTGCTCTAGCCTTTTCCATGGCTTGCCAACTTAGATATGATTTCACCAACAATCGCATCAAAAAGATCAGAGTATGTATTTATCCCATCACGCGCGCCCACTTCTGAGGGCAGAACAAGTAAAGAAGCCCCCGCTTTTTGGGCGATGAGAGCAGGTGCCTTTTGAGGATAGAAGGACTCTGCTATGACAAGCTTTACATTCATTTTTTGTATGTTGCTAATCAGCTCCACCACATAAGAAGGCGAAGGCGGAATCCCCGGCTTTGGCTCTACATATCCTACCTCATCAAATCCAGCCCAATCAGAGAAATAAACCCAGCTTTTGTGATATGTAACGATTTGAGTCCCTTTGTATGGAGCGAGTTTTTCATCCCATTCTTTTATCTTTGCGCTAAGGCGCTTTGTAAAATCCCCTAAGCGTTCATCATAGTAAGATGCATTTTTAGGGTCTATCTCCTTTAATCTCTCTGCAATCCCCTTTGCAACTGCAATTCCGTTTCTCGGGTCGAGCCAGTAGTGAGGATTTCCACCCGGATGAATGTCTCCCATACTTCGGTCTATCTTTGTAGTAGGCACTTCAAGAATATTCGAAATTAACGTAGAGCAATCCAGGTTGCCTATATTGTTTGGAAGAATCTTAGAGTTTCTTGCTCCGGTTACAAGCGGAGGAAGCCAGCCTACCTCCAACTCCAGACCGGCATGAATCAACAAGTCAGCTTTGTTTAAATCAAGAATAAAGCTCGGCTTTCCATCCACAAAGTGAGGATCCTGGTAACCTTTTGCAAGGCTTTTCACATCAACCTTATCTCCGCCAACCTCTTTTGCTATCTCCCCAAAGGTGGGAAGCGAAGCGACTACCTTTGCCGATGCCACTTGAGCGTAGATGAATGAAAACGTCGTCAACAACACAGCCAAGTAAACAGATAGTGCTGCGAATTGAAAAATCTTATATAGTCTCATTAGATTTATCTCCTTATTTTTAAAATGGATGTGCCCCATGAGCGCCAATTGCGTATTGAAATTGAAGAAAAACAGAATTGAAATTACTCCTGAAGCTGGAGTTGTAAAAATCATACTGGAGTTCTATCCTTGAGAACTCAGATGGACTAAATCTTAAGAAGCCCAGAGTAACGGTATTCCTTTTGAGCAGGAAATAACTCACCTGGTTGTTCTGAAGGAAACTGTTTGTTACAGTCCACAAAGTCAAATCTAAACCCAGCGTCCCCCCTCTGTGCGAAGCGATCGATTATATATGCATACGCTCCCCAAGCGATAAAGCTACCCTGGGGTATTGTAGCTTGTTGTAGCATGAACTCAGCCTGTAACTTAATTGCTTGATATGAAGAGCTTTCTAAAGGACGATACTTAATAAAAAGGGTTCCGTCATAAAGGTTTGAGCGGTTGTCGGTATCTGTACCGTTTGATCCAGTTGCAAAAGAGCCAATTACAGATGCAGATAAGGCGTCCGAAAGCTCAAAGAAGTTTGTGAGATTAGCCGTATAGAGAAGCAAGCTTAAATTGTTTGCATCCGAAGAAGGGGCAAAGGAAGGCGCCCCTTCGGTAGGGCTATTTATAGAGGCGCTTAACTCTGCATACCAGGGAAGCGGAAGGAGATAATTAAACTCCACCCCCACAGGGCTTAGCTCTCCATTTACAAAAGTTCCGTAGGGAAGAGGAACATCCACAAAATCCTGTACGTGCGTATGCTGGAGATTTATCCTTCCAAACTTGCTCCTCATTTTGCCAGCCCTTATCTGTAGATTAAATGGGAGGGATAGTGTGGTTAAATAGGCCTCTTCGACCTCAACACTATCTAAAGTAAATGTAATAAAGCTATCGGCTCTAAAATACGGGTCTACAACACCCTGAAATCCAAGCTCAAATTGCTGCAGGTTAATTCTCGTGTTTGCAGGGTCAGTGTCAGCAAGTTGAGGAGCAGGAGGGTTTTTAGAGAAATATGCCGCAGAAAATATTCCGATAGCGCTTATATCTGGATTAAGGCTCTGGACAAGCCCTTTAAGAAATCCGCCTCCTTGAGGTGGTGGAGGAGTTGGTTGACTAATTGCTTTTTCTAACTCTTTTTCCTCCTTTTGCTTTTTTGCCTCTTCTTCGAGTTCCTTATTTTTCTGCTCAAGCTCATCTAATTTTTTCTGCATAGTTTCCATTTGTTGTCGGAGTTCTTGTATTTCCTTTGTTACATCCTCTCTCTCATCGCCCAAAGCCTCCCCCTCCATACTTGGAGACAAAAACAAACCAAAAAGCAATGTTACTATAATAGGCATAGTCGTATATAAGCCGAAATACCTGGTTTCAGATTGCATCCTCATAATTCACCTCCAATTAGCGGTCATTGGCTATTTGTCCATTAACAAATAGCCAAACTGGATTCTGATTAGAGATTAATTTTGGAACTGCTTAGAGGATTACCGGAGGCGAACGGGGGGATTTTTTTAGGTATAAAAATGAAGATGGGATTAAAACATCAGGTTTTAAAAAAGCTACTAGAATTCCAAAAACATTAACATCAAAAACGTTAATTACATCAAGTGATTCGAGATTCCCATATAGAGAGCACGCCGGACAGAATTCATTAGATTCCTTTGGATACGTTGATTCCGATTGAGAAACCTTCTTAACAGAAGAGCTATCAAAACAAAAGGCGTGATTATGAAAGCTTAAGGCGAGGAGAAAAAATATGATGAGGCTTAGGACAGCTATGTCCGAGGCCTTTTTCAATTTTATCCAGGTATATATATTTGGCTTCGCCATAGATTTCAGCCTAATAGCTACATTTTACTAAGTTTACATACTTGAGAATTTTTTTCAATTATAAAATTATAAAACTACACTGTCAAGTATTTATAACCCATTTCTATTTACCAAAAGACGTTACTTTTTACTTTTAAATACCGCACTT
>JBLNAE010000168.1:0-4090 GCA_050259195.1 Ignavibacteriales bacterium | reverse complement strand
CCCTAGAGAGCAGGAGATAGTTAAGATGAGATTCGGAATCGGGTGTGAGATTGAATATACGCTAGATGGGATTGGAAGACATTTCAGTCTCACACGTGAGCGGATAAGGCAGATTGAGGAGAAGGCATTTAAAAAGCTTGCAAGATCAAAGTTGAGAGAAGTCTTAAGGAGCTTTCTTGAATAAGAAAGCGATTACTCAACAGGGACAAAAATATGAAAATGAAAAAGAGCACACAAGGAGAATTCAAAAGGCCGTTACCGGAGAGCCAATAGATATCCGGATAAAAGTTAAAAGAACTGATAAAAGCCTGCGCCAACACTATAATTACTCTCATGATCTCACAACAATGTAATTTGCACTACCCAACCTAACACTATTATACTGTGATTTAAGATTTTAAAATTAGAAAATTATTGGTGATTCGGAAAACTGTTGTTTAATAATTACATTTTCTCTGCTTCGCTCCTAACAAAGCAGAGTTCAATCTAATTCCGAAACAAAAGGAGGAAAAAAGATGGGAATCAAGATTACAAGCACGGCTTTCAAGGAGGGAGGCATGATACCGAAGAAATATGCGTGCGATGGAATAGATGTTTCTCCTCCTCTAGTGTGGACTTCCGTTCCCGAAGGTACAAAGAGCTTTGCCATTATCTGCGATGACCCAGACGCACCAAGAGGAACATGGATACACTGGGTTATCTTCAATATACCTGCGGACACCAGAGAACTGCCTGAAAACATACCGCCTCAAAAGACACTCATAATTGGCGTGAAACAGGGAATAAATGACTTTCGCAAAATCGGCTACGGTGGGCCATGTCCTCCGAGTGGTACGCACAGGTACTATTTCTATCTCTATGCGTTGGATACAGAAATCAATCTTGAGAGTGGAGCTACAAAAGAGCAACTACTGAAGGCTATGAAAGGGCACATACTGGCTGAAGGTCAATTGATGGGGAAATATAAGAGATAATGAATTTTGAAATGGAGTGTTTTATACATCTAGCCTTTTAGGCGTATTAACGGGGGACTATTCATGGTGGGATAATGGTGCTAGGATAGAAGGCTCATGTATGGGTAAGCAATTGGATGGAGCCCTTAGGCTTAGTTGGGATTTTTGAAAATTTTACTTCTGTTATTTTTTCATAGAAGACATCAAAGGAGGATGCTGTGTCCGGAGAGTTGCTTTATAACGTGAAAGAATGGATTATCTTTGTAATCCTGCTCGGCTTGATACTTTCGGCAACGGAAATTGGCTTTCAGATTGGTCGCCGGCTACGGTCAAGCATTGATGATCCCTCAAGATCCGAGTATAACACCATTCAGGGAGCTGTTCTTGCGCTGCTCGCTCTTCTTCTTGGGTTCACATTTGTGATATCCATCTCGCGTTATCAAGCTGGGAAGGAGTTGATTATTGATGAGTCCAAAGCTATAGGAACTACCTTTCTTCGAGCACGGTTCCTACCGGAGCCCTACAGAAATGAGGTCTCCAACCTGTTGCGTCGTTACATTGATGCTCTGCTTAAGTTCTACGGGTCAGGGATTGATCCGGAAAAACTCCGCGAGGCGAACGACGAGGCGGAACGAATACAGAATGAACTTTGGTCTCGCGCCGTTGCCGTGGGAGAAAAGGATCCACGGGCGGTTACCACGGGATTGTTTATCCAGTCCTTGAACGAGGTCATTGACCTTCATGCCAAGCGACTGTGGGTTAAGGAAAATCACGTGCCTGAGATTCTCTTCATTCTTCTCTACGGGGCTGCAATCATGTCAATGGGGTTAGTCGGATCTGGATGGGGACTGGGAGGTCGTCGAAATCTCATGTCACCGGTGACGGCGGCGATCCTCATCGCTTCGGTCATTATTGTAATCGTGGATCTCGACCGGCCAAAACGAGGGCTCATCCAGGTGAGTCAACAAAGCTTGATCCGTCTTCGGGACAGTTATAACAGAATCGCCCCTTGAGATTGACGGTTAATGTTTGGGTTTCACTAAGCGTATCTATAAACAAAGAAAAATTAATCTGCTTTTGGTAAAGATTAGTTTAGCCAGATTAAGGCATTGGGTATTGTGCGTAATCGGCGTCTTCAGTGATTATTAATGCTGTCCAAGGTACTCCTGGTGTTCTTTGATAGCCATTCCACAAATCCTGGAATGATTTTGCGTCCTTGAGATTGTCAAAATGCTCTTGCTTTATTAATGCTCCATTTTCAAAAATATCTACTCGAAATGGCATAATTATTACCCCCATTACTTTATGCCATATTTGTGCATGAGATTCAAGAGGGGTTTTAGTTATAGGAATTTTCTACAACTTTAGTTCTAGCACTTAGTCACGCTAAATTTGATGGCTGATATTGAAGTTGGCGGAATTAGGGGAAAACATATGAATGGAGGAATCCCAATTACCGGCCAAGAAATACATTTTAACTTAAGCAAGAGCAATTGCTCTTACTCATCCGTGAGATTTATATTTCCTATTATTTCCCTTGAGATTTATTTTTCCTATTATTTCCCTGTAGTTGGGGGAGTAGCTTTTTTTAAGTCTTTTATAGTGGTACTCGATGGTGTTTTTATATTATTATATAACGCCTGCTGGGCGCCCCATTGCAGGTCCGAGCATTTCTGTATGCTATTATTATCATTATTAAACATCAGACATCCTAAGTAGGCTTCATTTATCCCCGCCTCATTATTTTGAACTGCGTTTCTTCCCGATATCCCACAACCGGATAAAGTCAAAACAAATCCTAAAATTAACATCTTCTTTATTATTACCCTAAGTAGCGTTGTCATATTTTGTTTACCTCGATACTAATTTGATTAGCAATTCGTATGCCGTTAAATTCAATCGACGTAACACGTTAAAATACTTAAGAATCGTAAATAGGTTTACCGTCTAGCAGAAGGGCACGCCTGTAAGAATTTAAGACATCTGACACCCATTCTAAATCTAAGACACCTGAAAATAAAGAATATTTCACTGGCATATTGCTTGCCGAATAAGAATCTCGGTAAACCCACCCATCAGGCAGGCGAGGGCGTGAAAAGGGAAGGATAGTAACGCCCTCGTCTTTTTTAAGGGAGAATTTAATGCATCTGGCTAATGAAGTTAAGACTACAGCCGGTATGATCCTGCAAAAATTATATGATCTATCTGTGGGTAATCCCCTCATATCTCAAAGGCTAGACCTACTTTTTTGTAGAATTGAACAACGAAGCCCCACGTTATATTCAGGATTCCATTTTCGATTTAGGCCTGGGTTATGCAGTAGATAAGAAATGGATAAAATACGGGGAAACGGATAATGAGGTTCTATTGACTGTTGATGGACGCATTGAGGTTTTGACTCGCAGGGTTCTGCTTGGGATGTGTAGAGATTTATAGGTACTATCTATCGGCCGCAGGGGATTGCAAGAGCACCCATTGGGCAAGGGTGTTTCGATGTTCCTACCTCCTATTATCCACCTTTGCCTCTTTGAGTGTAGCACCAAGAAATTATTGAGGCGGACAGATGCAAATAGATATGTCCAAGACTAAAGACGAGATTATTAAGGAGTATCTTGCAAAGAGAATATCACCCATTTTAGATGCGAAGGACTGGAAAAGGAGACCTCATGAATTGGTAGATCTTGCAGCCCACGCAAAGCTCTACAAGGTTTACCTTATTATTGAGAACGCAATTGAGCTTGAGCAACCATATTGCGATGAAATAAAGTTTGCTGGACAACAATGGGTGATTGTAAAGTATATGATAGACCAATAGTATATCCCTAAGAGTGATATACCACCTGATTCTTATTTCCCGATCTACCTTAAATTCCTAACCCTTTTTTCTTTTCCAAATGAGTAACAAATGCCGCAGGATTCGACGGCCTTACGCCAAGAGCCGAAATGGTACATTGCTGCTGATATCAAACATACCATTCCCTTTCTTCTTAAGTCCTTCAGTCTTAAGTTATCACCGCTGAGGTATAACCTGTTTATCTCCTCGACTACTTTTGCTCTCGACCACTTCTTATGGTTTCTTGCTTTTTCATAATCTATTCCGCACGCTTCGAGGGCTTTTTTCCAAGAACCAAAAACCT
>JBLNAE010000167.1:0-3502 GCA_050259195.1 Ignavibacteriales bacterium | reverse complement strand
AGTATCCCCCTTTTTGCCGCGAGCGCCATGTGGGACATCACTGCCGTAGGCGTAGATACATGAATCCCCGTATGATAGTCAAAAGTCAGAGTGGATACAGTCCTGCCCAGATTACTTGTCGCGGCGTAAATACCGCCTGCGGTTAAAAATGTGGGGATTACGAATTTGTTTGCAAGCTTCTCTGCCTTTTTCTGGGTTTCTATCGGTTCCCCAACGCTCTCCTGTATAATTTGCACTATCTTTGCAAGGGCCGTCTCGTCTCCTACCTTTTCCGTAACCATGTGAAGCTTCCCATCTTCTATAAACGTTCCGGCATAGACCTTGTCGCCCTGCTTCTTATGAACGGGATTCGATTCGCCTGTGAGAGACGCCTGATTTAGTAAAGCCTCTCCTTGGATAACCAACCCGTCAACTGTGATTTTTTCCCCGGTATAAGCGGCTATTTTGTCCCCCTTCTTTATATCGGCCACAGAAACCTTGACGGCGTTGCCATCTCCGGTAAGGAGCCATGCCGTCTCGCCCCTGTAATTAAGCAATTTCTCTATTTCCTTGCGGGCTACCCCGTGTGTTTTTTCCTCTATCAAATCCCCCAGGGACAAAAGCCATATCATAAGCATAGAAGAGAAAGGGCTTCTCATTAATGCTGATAGAGCTATCGCGGATGAGTCGAGGAGATGAACGTCTATCTTTCTATTTTTGATTGAGTTAATCGCCTTTTTGAATATGGGAACTGCCAAGCCCAATGTTAAAAACGTAAAAAAAACCAATGGCATAGAAGACCCGAAGAGAAATGGCACAAATCCAAGGGTGTTTAAAACGAGCCACTTCTTGGCGCCGCCCTCTCCGTTTTCTTTTTCTTCCGGTTTTTTAACGACGCTCTTTTCCGCTTCTGATAAAGCCGTCGCTATAAGATGAGGCGTCGCAGTATCTAAAATGTTGAAAAATTCTCTGGCGTCAAATTCCTCAGGTTCATACTCAACGGTTAAGTTCCCCGTTTTTTTGCTGATTTTTACCCTTGACACGCCCTTTCTTTGGTTAATAAAGTGGCTTACGGCATCTTCAGACACAGGGATGTACTTGAAAAACTCGCTTTTTATCTGAAACCTTCCCGGTAGCAGACTTTTTATAGTATATGGAATAGCCATTTTCTGTCTCTCTCTGTTCTTCTTCTGTTTCTCTTGCGGTTCTCAAGAAGGGCTAATTTTTCTTCGCCTTTTCTCCCCCGGTTTCGGCAAGGGCTAATTTCCGCATCTCCATAGCTTTAATCGCATCTTCCATCTCTCTTAGCGTATTCTCCAATTTTCTCTGTTCTTCTACCTTGTTAACCACGTACAAACCGACCAGTCCAGCTCCAATGCCCAAAGCAAAAGAAAATGGATTTGAACAAAATATTCTTGCGAGCACGTTCATACTATTTTTCCTCCCTTATAATGTCGCTCTTATTTTTTGCAAAACCTCTTGCTGTCTTTGCAGAATCTCAAGCTTTTTCTCTACCTCAAGCTTGTATTGGTGTTTTGCCTCTGCCGCAACGTCTTCCCAGAACTCTTTACCCTCTGCCAAGGATGAACTTAACCACTGTTTAAATGATATAAACTCCTTTGTAGCTCCAACCAAATAGGGTCTCCCCGGCTTCATCATTTTGGCCAATAGCATAATGCCTATTACGGTTCCTATTCCTCCAAAGAAATAGTTGGGAAATATGCACTCGGCTATTGTCTCGCCAATTTCTTCTATGAATGGCATGTTTGTGCCTCCTCCTTTGAATTAACCAAATCTGGCTTTTATATATCTGTTTACTATCATTGTGCTTATAGAAAATTGTAAAAATCCCACTTTAACCCCAAGGACAGCCATAAGCCACAGCGCCTTTGTTATGCGGTTTGTTAAAACCGGCGCTACATAAGAGGAAATGTCGTCTTTTGATAATCTTGGTTCAGGCACTTTGGATATGATGTTTTTCATTACGTAGTCAAACGGCGAATCAGGCTCGTATTTAACCAAAACAGTTAATGCCGCACCATCATGCTCTAAGTTTTTCAACCCCGAGATATTCTTTATATTTTCTAAAAAAAGGTTCTTTTCATATAAATTTGGAAATTTTAGCCTCGTCCTTCCCTCTATATGCGATACCGGATACATGCACTGCACCTCCAGCGGATTCATAAAATCCCTTTCCCTATTAAGACACCAGCCACCTAACTACCTACTTCCTTTCATGCGTTTGCAACCTACTAATATGAGGAGCGGCTAATCTGAGCACCGCCATGCCGATGTTCACTCCGATAATCAAACCCATACCGAGAAGGACACCCGACCCGATCACTCCAAGCGATCCTATCAGCCCTTTCATAGCTCATCACCCCCTTTCTTTTTTATATCTTTTCTGCCCTCTATTGAATAGGAAAGATTTATTATACATTTCATACTAGCAAAGCTAAAGCCAGCGTGTCAAGCTTTTCTATTTAGGTCTACGACCTAGATTCTTACTTTGAATTTTAGAATTGGGAGTTTCTGGATATTATCAGGATTTTGTTAAGGAATCGTTAAGATTTCGTTAATTATTTGTTAATGATTGCATCGGCGTGTTGTCTCATTGAGAACCTTCTACATCGTTATGCTTTAAGACCTTGCCGCGGGCTATATAGAACACGTCCTCTGCGATGTTCGTCGCAAGGTCGGCGACCCTTTCAAGGTCTCTACTAATAAGAATAAGACGAAGTGCACGGTCAATTACGGTTGGGTCTGCTATCATATAGGTTACAAGCTCTCTTAAAACCTGGTTCTGAAGGGAATCTGCCTCATCGTCCTTTTTACGAATCTCAAGTGCAAGCTCCGCATTTTTGTTCACAAAGGCATCCAGGGCGTCTCTGAGCATTTCCATTGCTTTTTCCGCCATTCTCGGAATATCAATTAGCGGTTTTACAGAAGGCTTGTCGGCAAGATAGATCGCTCTTTCCGCAATATTTACCGAATGGTCCCCGATTCTCTCAAGGTCGTTATTTATCTTCATAGTCATCGTTACGGTTCTCAAATCCTCAGCCTCAGGATGGTAGAGTGCGAGTATCTTTATGCACAGGTTATCTATTTCGATCTCCATTTTATTTACCGTGTCATCACTTTTTATCACGCCCTCGGCTAAAATCACATTCCTTTCCTTGAGCGCCTTTATGCTTTTGCCTATCATCTCCTCAACCGAAGCGGCCATCTCAAGGAGCAGTCTCTTGAGATTATTTAATTCTTCTTCCAGCTTTTTCATATTGCCAGTATCTCCTTCGAGCTTTCTTCAGGTACGTTGATCTCTTTCAATAAGGCCCTTTCTTCCGTTATGTTCAGTACGTTAAACGAGGGATAAGACCCGCCTTTGAGTCTACGTGTTGTGGTGGTGCCTGCAGTAATAAAATACGTGTTTTCGAGTTTCCATATCCACGGCTGATGCTTGTGCCCGGAGAAAACGAAATTTATTCCCAATTCAACGCAAAGCCTCAACACGTCCCCCGCGTCC
>JBLNAE010000166.1:0-3594 GCA_050259195.1 Ignavibacteriales bacterium | reverse complement strand
ACCTTAAGAAGGTCCTTTGCCAGATTATAGAGGGTTTGTGCTGTTTTTAAGTCCCCTTGTGTTCTTTTTACCTCAGCATCGGAACGGAGAACATCAATATATGCTGCTACAGTATTTGTCTCTACAATCTGCTGAGTATTGTCAAAGGAGTGCTCAGAGGCCGTGACTCCCTGTTTACCGGCTCGGATGTTATAAATTGCCTCAAGGTCCAGTATTGTTTGATCTACTGATACCCTGGAATCAAAGACATTGAATGGACCTATCTTCTTAATGGAAGAAAGATTGGGAAAACCTGCTGCTGGGATACTGGTAATTCCGGTTGTTTGTAGATTTATCACCTGACGGCTCTGACTTACATCTCCACTTACATTGGGTAGGTAGCCTGAAAAAGAACTCAGATACTCACTTTCTGATTGTTTTACAGTGGCTTGTGCACCTGAAAGAAGAGGACTCTTTTGAAGTGCAAGTTCAACCGCACTGCGTAAATCCAGACTCAAGGGCTGGGTTTGTGTCTCGGAGACCTGTGCTGTAGCTGTAGATGCAATAGCCCAGAGTGCCACGCTCAAAATGATGGAACGAATCCTGGATGTATAGTGGTAATCGAGCATCTTATCACATCCTATATCTCTCGGCATGGCTCCTTCTCCTTATCCTATTCTGATCCTGACTTCTCATGTGTTTCTCCGAACTGTGTTGGAAGCGGTGCCTTTAGTCCCGCGGCACAGAAATTGATAAGACTCTCGGTCACCCCATCACCGATGGTCTGGGGCCAAGGACCGCTTGAGAACCGTCCGAGGTCTGAATGGTTAGTCCAGGTATGGATCATGGCACCGAGAATGAAAAGCATCCGCAAGAGGAGTTCCCTCTCCGGCAGGTTGGGCAGAGCCTGGGTCAGAACATCCTTAAAGCGAAGAAATATCTGCTCAAACTGTGGCACGAAGAATGAATAATGCTCTTTATTCGGATCGGAGATTATCCGCCCTGCGATAGACATAAAATAGGGGTTCTTCAAATAAAGCTCTATAGTCGGGGCTATCCATGCATAAAGTATGCGTTTGAGTGGAACTGGTTTCTTGCCCGCTTCTACTTCGTAGGATTTGAGAAGACAGAGGCGTTGTTGATTCAAGGGTTCAAATCGACGGGTAATAACTGCATGGATAAGTCCTTCCTTAGAACTGAAGTGGTAGTTTACTGCAGCGCAGTTGACCCCAACCGCACTGGTAATGTCCCGCAGTGAAGTCTCTTTAATCCCTTTCTCCGCAAAGAGTCGTTCTGCTGTATCCAGAATACGCTCTTTTGTGCTTATTTCGTTCATTTTCTCTCCTTTCAAACGTAATACCATACAAACAAAAGATTCAAACAAACAATTGCTTTATAGACATAATATCGTTATTTTCGCTGCTGTCAAGAAGAAGTTTCTCCAGCTCCAGTATGTCAGACGTCGATTATTCAATGTAGTTGATGCATTTTCTATGGTTGGATGGAATCGTGCTGGACTTAGTTTGAGTAGGGAGCGCACACGTCGAGCTACCACCTGCACCAACACCCGACAGGCCACACCCACGGTCAACCATTGTGTAGGGATCGTTTACGCTTTTTGATGATGAGTAGAGCTGCGTCTTGAATTGGTCGGGCTAATTGCTTTCAGCCTAATTCCGCTTTATGTTAGGATGGTAGACGGCCCATATTTTTGGGGGACTATCCCTTTACATCATGTATAGTTCAGTAAGTCATTATGATTATTATAGATTCTTTGTATTACATGACATGAGGGGATACTCACGAAAATTAATGATTCAGACTACCAGATCTGATGGTACGGATATTGCCGTATGAACACGCAAAACATTAAGGAGGTATTTTAAAATGAGGAAAATATTTATTTCCGCAGTCGTAGTAATAGGACTTATTTTTGTAGATGAAGTAAGCTCGTTTGCTAGTGATATAAAGGCAGGACAGTCAGAAATGAAAGGGAATGCTCAGGATGTGACCCAGCTTAGTGGTAAAGTAACCGATATTAATAGCCAAAGCCTCATGCTCAAGGACCAGAAAGGTATAATACATCAGATTATACCTGCCGAGCCATCGGAGATTTCAAAAATTAAGGTAGGCGATAATGTCACTGTGGATATGAGGAACAGCCACTGCGATCAACAAAACCGACAATACCATCAACTCCGAAGCTGTATATGAAAACAACCCTCAGAATCAAGGAAGTGAGAGCAGTTATTAAAATCGGAAGCCTGGAAAAGAACCGAGTCAACGACGCTTGCCCTTTTCTTAGACACTTTTTAGATATTATATAAAATCCAGTTGAATAGTGGTACTACTTAAGCACAGCATTCATGGTTATTTCTTAAATATTTTTATCCCATCAAGAAAGATTTTTATGAAAGTTTCTACTACTTCTCCATATTCAACCTCGCCGCTTTTCTTCTTACCGAAGACTTTCTCTTCTATTGCATAGTTAGCAACCATTCCTGTAAATGCCCGTATGGCAAGAAGAGGATTTACATTTTTAAAGGCACCTTCTGATATTCGTTGCTCAATATAATCAGAAAGTAGCATCCTTTGATGCTGTACGTAGCTCTCAAAGAATATCTCGGAAAGCTCGTCTCCCTCGAATGCACTGAAATAAAGTAACCTTATGAAGCTAGGGTCCTTTTCGATCCATTCAAGTGTTCTTATAGCAATAGATTTAAGAAAAAGCCAATCATCTCTAGTTTCCCTAAAAGGCTTAAGCAGCGATTCCGCTTCAGGCTCTTCTTTAATCTTTCTCTCAATTATTGCATGATAGAGATCCCTTTTTGTGGAAAAGTAGCGAAATACCAAAGCCTCATTTACACCTGCCTTTCCCGCAATCTCCTTTGTAGTAGTACCGCTGAACCCCTTTTCTGCAAAAAGCTTTACAGAGGACTCCAGGATTTTGTCTCGTGTTTTACTCCCCTTCTTTACCTGTCCAGTTGACACTTGTGATTCTCTTTGATAAAGTAAGTAATTACTTACTTTATACTCTCTAGTAGGGGTTGTCAAAGGTGGATGAGAAAACCAGTCGAATAATAATCGTGCTATTTTAGGCCGTAAGTAAGCTAGAGTGTGTCGAGCTTAAAATGAGACACTATCCTTTTTGCCGTAACTGGACCTATTCCTTTGATGAGACCGGAGCCAAGGTATTTCTCTATTCCTGTAATGGTTGCAGGGACAATGGTCCTATAGTCTTTTACCTCAAACTGCTCTCCATAGTCCTTCTTATAGACCCATCTCCCTTGAAGTTCGATTGTCTCTCCGGGGGTTACCCCGATGAGATTTCCCACAATGCTGGTAAGCTCTTTCTTTCTCTCTTCCTTTATCTTTGCGACAGTGAAGCTGGTTTCTTCGTTGTGGAATATAATTCTTTCCAGAACACCTTGGATTTTAATTTCGGGCATATTAGTTCTTTCTTTTAATTTACTGTAGAGCAGCTTATAAGTCCTGCTTTTTGTATTTTCTTAGAAATTCATGTGGGTTAAGGACATACACGTTAAGTTTATCCTTAAAATGTTTGGTATTCCAAGTTATGAAGGTGCCAGGCAGTTCAATTGTGACTTTGCTATG
>JBLNAE010000165.1:0-6692 GCA_050259195.1 Ignavibacteriales bacterium | reverse complement strand
CAATCATTTAACCAAGACTCGCCTAAGTGTCTGAAGTAACTCCATTTTCGTCAATTATACTGCTAACAAAACTGCTAACAGATTTTTCTGAATTTAGGGAATCTAGGGTCTCAACAGCACTCTTTAGAGCTTCAGGAGTGGGGTGAGAATATCTCATTGTCATCGTGATAGAAGAGTGTCCCATGAGCTTTCTCACCGAATCTATATCCACACCTTCTAACACGAGTCTCGTGGCAAAAGTGTGCCTAAGTGTATGAAAAGACACATCTTTTATGCCAGCTTTTTTACAGGCATTTTCAAAGGATGTTCTGAAACCCTTAACAGGGTTACCCCTATAAGTGAAAACATAGAAGGTAGG
Source organism: Ignavibacteriales bacterium (assembly GCA_050259195.1). Classification (GTDB taxonomy): domain Bacteria; phylum Desulfobacterota_D; class UBA1144; order Nemesobacterales; family CSP1-2; genus PSLL01. Next base: position 6,334 of record JBLNAE010000165.1, on the reverse strand, counting down.
TTTAGTGGCGGGGCCGATGGGACTTGAACCCACGACCTCTGGCTTGACAGGCCAGCGTTCTAACCGGGCTGAACTACGGCCCCCCTTTGATTCGGATTTAAGCGTACTTAGCCACAAGTAAGCACGAATATAGAAGAATACAAAAAACGGTAGACAGAATACAGGGAAAAAACCTCAAGCCCTCTATGCTGTATCCTGCATCCTGATTACTTTCATTCATGTCCCTTAAATTAAGGGCTAACTTACATCCCACATGGTGGGCGGTACTGGTTTCGAACCAGTGACCTCTTGCTTGTAAGGCAAGCGCTCTTCCACTGAGCTAACCGCCCTAAACCCATTCCCTCCAAAATACTGCCTTTACCAATTCTAGAACAGAATTTGAGATTTATCAAGAAAGATTTACATTAGTTTCGACAATGCTCTCGCCGATCGGAAGCGGGCTCAAAGGAGGAGTTACTATGTCATGGAGCACGGGAGTATCCGAAACTATAGCCTCCTTTATAACCTCGTCCATGTGCTCAACCATTTTGATCTCTACACCTTTCAAAATCTTATCGGATATATCCTTGAGGTCCTTTTCATTTTCCTTAGGAATAATGACCTTTTTCACCCCACCGCGATGGGCTGCAAGTATCTTCTCCTTAAGCCCTCCAATGGGGAGCACCCTTCCGCGAAGAGTGATCTCTCCTGTCATTGCCACGTCATGCATTATGGGTTTCCTTACGAGTGCGGATACAATAGCCGTCGCAATCGCAATACCGGCTGAAGGTCCGTCTTTCGGAGTGGCGCCTTCAGGAACGTGTATGTGTATATCCACTTTCTGGTAGAAGTAGCGTTCAAGCCCCAGTTTCTCGGCTCTTGATCTGACATAACTCATCGCCGCCTGAGCAGACTCCTGCATCACTTCTCCAAGTTTTCCCGTAATCGTGAGCGTTCCTTTGCCGGGCACTATTCCAACCTCAATCGTAAGGAGTTCTCCACCGACCTCGGTCCAGGCAAGCCCGGTTGAAATTCCAACCTGGTCTTTCTCCTCAATCTCGCCAAACCTGAACTTTGGAATTCCGAGATACCTGTGTATGGCGCCTGAGTTAATCCTGGATACATGGTCGGGACCATGCTTTACGACCTCTTTTGCCACCTTTCTGCAAACTGTCGCAAGCTCACGCTCCAGGGTTCTTACACCGGACTCGCGCGTGTACTGCCTGATTACGGTCAAGATACCGCTATCAGATATTTTAAAGTTCTCCGCCTTTAGCCCGTGAGCCTCAAGCTGCTTGGGAACGAGGAATTTCTTCGCAATCTGGAGCTTTTCATCTTCTGTGTAGCCGGGGAGGCGTATAATCTCCATCCTGTCTTGAAGCGCCCAGGGTATAGTATGGAGCACATTTGCGGTGGTTATAAAAAGCACATTTGAAAGATCATAGTCCGCATCAACGTAGTGGTCATTAAACGAATGGTTCTGCTCAGGATCGAGCGCCTCAAGAAGAGCCGCCGCAGGATCGCCTCTAAAATCCATTCCAAGCTTATCAATTTCATCGAGCAGGAATACCGGATTAATGGTTCCCGCTTTTCTCATTCCCTGAATAATCTTTCCGGGAAGAGCGCCGATATATGTGCGGCGATGCCCCCTGATCTCAGCCTCATCCCTCACGCCGCCCAACGATACCCTCACAAACTTTCTTCCCATAGAGCGTGCTATTGATTTTGCAAGGGATGTCTTTCCAACGCCCGGAGGCCCTACAAAACAAAGGATCGGCCCCTTCAGCTTCTTTGTAAGCGCCCGAACGGCGAGATATTCGACGATTCTCTCTTTGGGTTTTTCAAGCCCGTAGTGGTCCTCTTCAAGGATTTTAGCCGCTTCGTCAATGTCAAGCCTATCCTCGGTCTTTTCATTTGTCCAGGGAAGAGCAAGAAGCCAATCAATATAGTTTCTCACAACCGTAGCTTCAGCAGACATTGGAGACATCATCTTGAGCTTTTTAAGCTCGCGCTTGACCTTCTGCTCCACCTCTTCGGGAAGGCTCTTTTGTTTTAACTTCTCTTCGAACTCCTGAATCTCGGATTTGAGATCGTCTTTTTCGCCGAGCTCCTTCTGAATTGCCCTCATCTGCTCAGTGAGATAGTACTCCTTCTGAGCCTTCTCCATCTGCTTCTTTACCCTTGTTCTAATCCGCTTCTCTATCTGAAGGATTTCAACCTCACCCTGGAGTTTCTCATAGAGCTTCTCAAGCCTCTCAGCGGGGCTAAGGGCTTCGAGTATCTCCTGCTTATCCTGCAGTTTAAGCCCAAGATGCGAGGCGATTGTATCCGAAAGACGCCCCGGCTCATCAATTGACGAGATGGTGACAAGCACTTCAGACGGAATCTTTTTATTCAGCTTTACATAGTTTTCAAATGCAGTAACGAGCGTACGCATAAGAGCTTCAGTCTCGACCCTAGCCTCATCAACCTCGGGAGCCCTTTCGGCTTCAACCATGAAAAAGCTGGGATTCGGAATATAACGAATAATCTGTGCCCTTCTTTTTCCCTCTACCAACACCTTCACAGTTCCATCCGGGAGCCGAAGCATCTGAATTATAGTGCCTATAGTCCCGATTCTATAAATATCCTCTTCATTCGGGTCATTGGTCTTAGCGTCTTTTTGAGCGATAAGGAGAATCTCCTTATCCTTTCTCATTGCCTCTTCAAGAGCGCGAATGGATTTCTCACGGCCTACAAAAAGGGGCGCGACCATATACGGGAAAATCACCACATCCCTAAGGGGCAAAAGCGGGATAGTAATTATCTCCTGTTTTCTCTCTCCGTCAAATTTAAAGAACATTGGCATTTTTCTTCTCCTCTACTAATGGATTTACCCAGAACCTAAGCGCCTTTCCTCCTCATAGAAGAAAAGCGGTGCGCCTGCGCCTTTTATTAAATCCTCCGTTATCACACAGCGTCTAAGCCCACTTAGAGATGGAACCTCGTAGGAAATATCGAGCATTATATTCTCAATTATAGCTCTCAGCCCACGCGCTCCAGTTTTTCTCTTGATCGCCTCTTGAGCAATCGTCTTCAGTGCACCCTCCGTAAACTCCAATTCAACACCTTCGAGTTCCAGGAGCTTCTGAAACTGTTTTACGACGGCGTTCTTTGGCTTTGTGAGGATCTCGGTGAAGGTTCGCTCATCAAGCTCATCCAGCGTCGCAACAACGGGAACCCTTCCAACAAACTCTGGAATCATACCAAACTTTATCAAATCCTCCGGCTGAACCTCTTTTAGAATCTGGCCCAAGCCCTTATCCTCTCTTTTGCCCAGGTTTGCCCCGAACCCGATTGATTTTTCTCCAATCCTACGCCCTATAATATCCTCAAGCCCGCAAAAAGCACCACCGCATATAAAGAGGATATTCGTCGTATCAACCTGAATAAACTCCTGCTGAGGATGCTTTCTTCCTCCTTTTGGCGGCACATTCGCCTTTGTGCCTTCTATAATCTTTAAAAGAGCCTGCTGAACGCCCTCTCCCGAAACATCTCTCGTAATCGAGGGGCTATCGCCCGATTTACGGGCAAGTTTATCTACCTCATCTATATATATAATACCTTTTGACGCCCTTTCAACATCATAATCGGCAGCTTGAAGAAGGCTTACAATCATATTTTCAACGTCCTCTCCCACATAACCCGCCTCAGTGTAGCACGTAGCATCAACTATCGTAAATGGAACATCGAGAAACTTAGCAAGGGTTTGGGCCAGAAGCGTTTTCCCGCACCCCGTTGGGCCTACAAGGAGGATATTGCTCTTCTGTATGTCTACGTCATTGCTCCGTTTTCCGCTGTAGACATTAAGCTCTATCCTCTTATAATGGTTGTAAACAGCTACGGCTAATATCTTTTTCGCCCTTTCCTGACCGATTACGTATTCGTCCAGAAATGCCTTAATCTGGTATGGAGTAGGGAGCGTCGAGTAGCGTCTTCTAAGATGACCTTCCTTTGCTTCTTCCTCGGCTATTATTTCGTTGCACAGCTCAATACACTCATTGCATATATAAACGGTAGGGCCTGCAATAAGCTTTTTAACCTCTTTCTGGCTCTTTCCGCAGAACGAACAATAAAGATTTCCGTCTCTTCCTTCGCGTCTTGTCGTCACTTTGCCGCTTCCTCCCTTTTTGCAATTATAGCATCAACCACGCCATACTCTAAGGCGTCTTTAGTCGTGAGAAAAAAATCCCTTTCTGTATCTTTTGATATTCTCTCAAGCGGTTGTCCCGTATGCTTTGCAAGAATCCGGTTTATCTCTTCGCGAACCCTCAAAATTTCCTTTGCATGAATCTCAATGTCCGTAGCCTGTCCCTCAACGCCGCCCAAGACCTGATGAAGCATCACGCGGGCATGAGGGAGTGCATATCTTTTTCCCTTTGTGCCTGCGGCAAGAAGCACAGCGGCCATGCTTGCGGCCTGGCCGATGCAAATTGTCGCGATGCTTGGTTTTATGTACTGCATAGTATCGTACATAGCAAGCCCTGCGGTGACGTGACCACCGGGGGAGTTGACATAAATGTAAATATCTTTCTCGGGATTTTCGGATTCTAGAAAAAGCAGTTGGGCGATTACCGTGTCCGCAACCGCATCTGTGATCGGAGACCCAATAAAAACAATCCTATCTTTTAAAAGACGGGAGAAAATATCATATGCCCTTTCTCCTCTGTTGGTCTGCTCGATCACAATAGGCACATAACTGTACATTCTATTGGTTTAGTATACCGATTTTAGCCCTCTTTGTCAATCTGAGATTCCTCTCCTGAGGCTTCTTTCATACCGGATTTTTCAATGAGAAATCGAAGAACTTTATCTTCAATTAAACGCGCCTCTAGCCCTTCAATCATATTATTTTTTTCATAGACTTCTCTTACCTTTTCAAGGGGAACCTGCACCGACCTTGAAATCTCGACGAGCTTATCCTCTATCTCTTCATCCTCCACCTTTATTCCCTCTTTTCTTGCAATCGCTCCCAGAATTATAGAGGTTTTTACGTTATCAGCCGCCCTTTCTCTAAGTTTCTCCTCAGCCTCCCGGTTCAGTTCCGGAACCTGAATCCCGTGCCTCTGGAGATTGTAGGCAAACTCACGCCTCATACGAACCATTTCATCCTCTATGAGAGTTGGCGGAACGTCAAAAGAGTTTTTCTCAAGAAGAACCTTAATAACATCACCCCTCAACCTGTCTTCAGACTCTCTCTCAAACCTTTTCTCCAAATCTTCTCCAATCTTCTTCTTCAAACCTTCCAGACTCTCCTCGCCCAAATCCTTTGCAAACTCATCATCCAGTTCCGGCAGAATCCTCTCAAGAACCTCTTTCACATTTACCCTAAACCTTACGGTCTTCCCGGCAACGTCTCTCATCTGAAAATCCTCAGGGTAAGTGAGATCAAACTCCTTTTCTGCTCCTTTTTTCATCCCAATAAGGTTATCTTCAAACTCCGCGATTAATTTTTTCTCTCCTACTACGACCTGAGCGTCCTTTGCCTGTAGGTCCTTAACGGATTTTCCATCAAGAGACCCCGCATAATCAATTATCAAGTAATCCCCTGACCTGACCTCTTTATCTCCCTCAATGGGTTTAGCCTGGGCAGACTGCTCTCTTATCTGATTCATAGTCCGCTCAATGTCTTCGTCTTTTACCTCACGCTTCTCCTTTTTTAGTTCAATCCCCGTATAATCCCTTACCTCAAATTCCGGGATCACCTCAAAGGTTGCTGTATAGTGGAACTCCTTATCCTGTTCAACCTTATCTGTTATGATTTGTGGTCTGGATATCGGGGTTACAGAGGCCTCTTCAAGGGCCTTTTTAAATGATTCGGATACGAGTTTCGAAGACACTTCATCAAATATATAGCTCCCGTAGGCGGCTTCTATAATCTTTCTTGGAGCCTTGCCAGGACGAAATCCCTTGATTTTCGCGTTCTTCTTGATCTCATTAAAAACCTCTTCTATCTTTGCCGTTACTTCCTCACGAGGGATAAACACCTCGACCTTTCTCTCCGTATTGCTAAGCGATTCAATGTTGACTCTCATGGAAACTAAACCCCTTTTTATTTAATATCTAGCCACAAACTAACACGGAATGGGTAGGCTGATTGCCGATAATTGACAGCTTTCTTCTCATGCGAGAGGGGGGAGTTGAACCCCCACGGGAGATCCCACTGGATCCTAAGTCCAGCGCGTCTGCCAGTTCCGCCACTCTCGCTTGTGGTATTCCAGATTTCAGAGTGGGCTGCGAGGGATTCGAACCCACGACCCAGTGATTAAGAGTCACTTGCTCTACCAAGCTGAGCTAGCAGCCCACTGTAATAATT
>JBLNAE010000164.1:0-13176 GCA_050259195.1 Ignavibacteriales bacterium | reverse complement strand
AATCCGATACTGGCTTACGCCCTTTTGATACATTTCTATGGCTTTGAGACGCCGCTGCTCCAAAGCCTCTCTATCCCGTTTGTGGGACAATAATGATATGTGTGAGTTTTTCATATACCATTATTATCTCACAAAGGCTAAGCATATTCAACTTAATAGGGAAAGGTCAGTAGAACTCATTTCCACGCATCGTACGGAATCCATGCACACCAGGAAGAACATTTTGGAATAGCAGTGGCGGAGATGGCAAAGGCGGGCTGCATTCCTTTCGTTCCCAATGACGGTGGACAGGTAGAGATTGTAGGAGGGGATGAACGTCTGGTTTACCGCACCGAAGAAGAAGCGCTAGAAAAGATTATTCGAGTAATAACTAATCCTAAAGAGCAAACTTCAATCCGCTCGTATCTGGACTCAAGAAAGGAACTTTTCTCGACAGAGAAATTCAAGAACCAGATTCGAGAAATTGTGAGCCGGTTCCAAGAAACACCGAGTTGAAGGTCACCGCACTAAATGTAACGTGGGGAAAAAGTGTTATTATATTATTTCCTTATTTTTCATTCATGCGCTTAACTTAAATATTTATGACACAACTTGGACAGTGGCAGAAAAGAAAACTGGTTAGCCAAGTCGCGTCAAAGGAAGAAAGAGGTGGATTTAAGACATCTTATCTATAAATCTATTTTGAAATTCGGGTACGAAGTAAGACGCCTACACTATCCGGAGTGGAAAAACGCACGAGCGTACTGGGAATCCGGATATTTAAAAAGACTGGGGTTCCAACCCAGGACTGTTGTGGATGTAGGGGCAGCCTATGGGACGCCGCCCATCTATGAAGCCTTCCCTGAATCGTTTCTTGTTCTTATCGAGCCTCTGAGAGAGTATGAACCCTACATAGCTGAGATACTGAAGAAATACAAGGGCAAATACTTCCTTACCGCCCTCGGAGCAAGAGATGAGAAAAGGCTTATTAATATCGAGCCGAGATACCTAGAGCAAAGCTCTTTTTACCACCGCAGGCCCTTAGAGTTAACCGGCGATAGTCTTTCTCAAAGAGAAATTTCGGTAACCACTCTTGACGGGCTTATGGAAAAGCACAACTTCCAGCCGCCTTTCGGTTTAAAAATTGACACAGAGGGGTCTGAGGCGGAGGTCATTGAGGGTGCTTCTGATTTCTTGAAGGAGACGATATTTGCCATATTGGAAGTCACAGTTGCCGACAGATTTGAGGGAGGATATTCTTTTGCCGAGTTAATTGCATTAATGAGTAAGCGTGGATTTTCTGTTTGTGACATTTTGGATATAGGCAGAGCGGAGAACTCCGAGGTTACTTTTATGGATTTAGTGTTTAAAAGAACGTGACGGCGAGGAAATTGTAAAATATGACATTGGTGCACATTGTAAAAGACTGGGAATGGGCGGGGCTTTTGCGGCAGACCCCGGGTGAGAAGGGAATCTGGGATGGGATTCGGTTTACTCTTGAGCCGGTTGAAGAGTGTGATTTCCTTGTAATGCTAAACAATCGAAAACGAACGACTACTAGGGTGCGATGTCCCAAAGAAAATGTGTGGGCGATTATGCAAGAGCCTTATATTAAATATCTTTATGACTGGATAATAGAAGGACACGAACCTTTTTCCAAAGTGTTTACCCATTATCTGCCTTCCAGCGATCCGAAATACATCCCTTCTCAGCCTGCTATTCCCTGGCATGTCAACCGCACTTTTGACCAACTAGTTGACGAAAAAATCCCCGATAAACTAAAGGCCATCTCCTGGGTTACAAGCAAACTGACGTTTCTTCCGGGACATAAGAAAAAAATGGCGTTCTTGAATTTTCTCAAGCAAAATGTCACATTCGATATAGACGTATTCGGGAGAGGAATCAGATATATTAGAGATAAATGGAGCGCTCTAGCTCCCTACAAATACTCACTTGCCTTTGAGAATAGCAGTGGTCCTGACTACTGGACGGAAAAAGTAGCAGATTGCTTTCTTGCCTGGACGATTCCCATCTATTACGGATGTACAAATTTGGAAGATTACTTTCCCGAAGACTCTTTTATACGAATTGGCATAGATCAACCTGAGGCGAGTTTAGAAAATATAAAGAATATTATAGAGCTGGATGATTGGGAAAAACGTATTCCGGCTCTGGAAGAGGCCAGGAATCTGGTATTGCATAAGTACCAGCTCTTCCCTTATTTGTCAGCGCTAATTCGCTCTCAACCCTTCGGAAATTTTGAGAAAACGGACATTCTAATATCCGGATACCACCTAAAAAAATGGATTCATCAATTTAAGTATATGTCTCACAAAATCTCACGAGGTGAATTTACCAGTCTGCTGAATACCTTTTCAAACAAATTTAAATATATTAATTGGGAAAGAAAAAATGAACTGGTCATGTGAGCATTGATAGAATAGTCCTTGATAGATTCAGGAAATGAAAAAAATCCTATTCGTCCAAACCACTTTTGAACCACCTGGAGGTGGGAGTACAGTCGCAGTCTGGATGATCGAGGCGTTGAAAAGGGATAATTCCGTCTCTATACTTACCTGGACGCCTCCCGATCTCAAAGGTATAAACCGTTTTTACGGCACTTCACTGAGCAGTTCTGAGCTTATTGTACACAGCATCAATTCCATTTTGCGCTGCATTATTAATCTCATCCCCGATCCCGGAGGATTTCAAAAAACGAGCTATCTTATGCGCGTATGTAAGAGGATTAGAAAAGATTATGATATTATCGTTACGGCAGATAACGAAATAGATTTCGGCTGCAGAGGAATCCAGTATTTTCATTATCCTTACATGCATGAAAAGATGCAACCGAATGTTGATGTGCCCTGGCATAAGAAATTAGTTGGGATATTTAACGGTAGCTATCGTCTCTGGATGCTGGTTTCGGGGTTTTCGTACAGACAAATGATTAACAACCTGACCCTGGTCAACTCAGACTGGACGGGAAGCAAGGCTAAAGAGTTTTACGGGATGGAAACTATTACGGTTTATCCTCCGGCTCAGGGGGATTTCCTTGATATAGCATGGAGAGAGAAAGAAGAGGGGTTTGTGTGCATGGGCAGATTTCATCCTGTCAAAAGGTTTGAGGAGATAATCCACATTTTGACAAGAGTCAAAACAAAATTTCCTGAAATTCATTTACACATCATCGGGACCCGTGACAAGAACCCTGAAGCACACGATTACTACGAGCAACTGAAGTCGCTCGTGCAAGTAAATAATTCTTGGGTTTCCTTGTATGAAAACCTGCCGAGAGAAGAGCTATTGGAGCTTGTATCAAAACATCGGTACGGAATCCACGCGCACCAGAAAGAACACTTCGGCATAGCTGTAGCGGAGATGATAAAGGCGGGCTCTATCCCTTTCGTTCCGAATGATGGCGGGCAGTTAGAGATTGTAGGAGGAGATGAACGGCTAATTTATGGCTCGGATGAGGAAGCGGTCACAAAGATTTCACGGGTAATGAGCAACACTGAGGAGCAGTCTTCGCTTCGCAAGTACCTGAACTCAAGAAAGGAACCTTTCTCAACAGAAAAATTCATGAGTCAAATCCGAAAAATCGTAAGACAATTCCAAGAAACTGCGCTTAGAGGATCACCATATTAATGTCAGATGGGAAGAAAGTTTTATTCGTCCAAACTACTCTCCAGCCTCCGGGAGGCGGAAACACGGTTGCGGTCTGGATCATCGAGGCGTTGAAAAACGAGCATTCGGTCTCACTCCTAACCTGGAAACCTCCTGATTTTGAGGAGATAAACCGTTTTTATGGTACTTCGCTAAGCGAGTCTGAGCTTAGTGTTTACTCTGTTAATCCTGTCCTACGTGGCATTATAAGCCTAGACCCCGATCCTGGAAGTATTCAGAGGCAGAGCTGCCTGATGCGCCTATGCAAAAGATTGAAGGGCGAATATGATGTTGTAATCTCCGCCGAGAATGAAATAGACTTTGGATGCAGGGGAATACAGTATTTTCATTACCCTTATATGAGTGCAAAAATTAAGCCCGATATGGACTTACCCAATCATCGGAGGTTTCGGGAAATGCTGAAAGGTAGCTACCGCCCCTGGATGCTGATTTCGGGGTTTTCATACAATCAAATGAAAAGCAACCTCACCCTTGTTAACTCGGATTGGACTTGGAATAAAGTTAAGGAATTTTACGGAATTGATGCTACAACGGTTTACCCCCCGATTCCTGGCAAATTCTCCGATATTCCCTGGAATGATAGGGAAAACGGATTTGTCTGTATCGGAAGATTTTGTCCCGGAAAAAATTTTGAAGCGATAATTGAGATTCTGGCAAAGGTCAGGGCAAAAATTCCTGATCTTCATTTACACATTATAGGAACTCCGAGCATTTTCAGGGGTGAACGCGAATATTACCTGCGATTAATTAGGGTTGTGCGAGAAAACTCCCCATGGGTTCTTCTACACGAAAACTTGTCGAGAGAAGAGCTTGTACCATTGATTTCCAGGAACAAGTATGGAATCCATGCAAACGTGGATGAGCATTTCGGAATCGTAGTAGGAGAAATGCTTAAAGCGGGATGCATAGTCTTTGTTCACAATAGCGGCGGGCAGGTGGAAATTGTAGGAGGGGATGATCGCCTGGTTTATAGGACTGAAGAAGAAGCAATCGAAAAGATTATACGCGTGATGAACAATCCAAGTGAGCAAACTTCGTTACTCAACTATTTGAACTCGAGAAAAGAGCTTTTCTCGGCGGAAAAATTCATGAGCAGCATTCAGGAAATCGTAAGCCAATTCCTAAATAATGAGTGAAAATAATGGCTCCGTTTGATTCAAGAATTGACACTTTGTCTGATAGGAATATCTATACCGAGAATGCCGAATTTTCTCATTATAGGAGCGCCGAGATCCGGCACGACGACTCTCCATGAAGAACTTAAACGACAACCGCAGATTTTCATGAGTTCTATAAAAGAGCCGCTATTTTTTGCAGTCGAAGGTGAAAGCGAACCATTTCAGAGACCTAGAGATGACCAGGGGATACGAGGCCTGAAAACCTATTGTTCTCTCTTTTCCGGAGTTCGAGATGAGAAGGCTATTGGAGAAGCTTCTCCTCTTTACTTCTATAGCCAAAAAGCTTCTTATCGAATTAAGCACTACATACCGAACGTCAAACTTATAGCAATTCTACGTAATCTAATAGACAGAGCATACTCCCACTTTCTCTTGCATAAGCTACTAGGGAAAGAAAGCCTGAACGATTTTAGAGAAGCCATTGAGGCAGAGGAAGAAAGAGAGCGGATGCGCTGGTCACCGTATTGGTTTTATCGAAAAATGGGGCTTTATAGTGAACAGCTCGCGCGCTATTTTTCTCTTTTCCGAGCTGACCAAATCAAGGTTTTCCTCTTTGAAGATCTACAGCAGAATCCCAAGAACTTGTTTAAAGATATAGCTCAATTTCTTGATATAGATGGAGGACTTGTGATCAAAGCCTCAGCCAGACATAATGTCTACGGTTATCCAATGAATGTGAAGCTCAACACCTTTCTAACCCAGCCAAATTTTATTTCAACCATATTGAGGCCATTCTTATCTGAGAAGGCTCGGTTAAAACTTCGACTCAAAGTTTGGGACGTGCTTTTAAGAGGGCTTAGACAAAGCAATCTAAGAAAACCGGAGCTTCAGCCGGAGGTGCGTGAGTGGTTGATTGAATATTACCGGGAAGATACATTACGGACTCAGGACATTCTGAAGCGCGATCTTTCACACTGGCTGAAAATACCAGTAAGAGCAAATAAAGATAATCATAACTGAGATTTCCTGAATGTTATTCAGCATCCTGATACCAACGCTTGAGAGCAGAAAAGAACAGTTTAGTAGGCTGTATGAAAAGCTCGGTAAACAAATAGCCGAAAATTCTCTTGTTAGCGAAGTGGAAGTTCTATATTTCTTAGATAATAAAGAGCACTCACTTGGATTCAAGAGAAACGAACTAATTAGAATGGCAAAAGGAAAGTTCGTTGCTTTCGCTGACGACGACGATGACATTAATGGCGATTACGTTTCTCTAATTTGCCGTGTAATAAAAGAAAATCCGGATATTGATTGCATTGGAATTAAAGGCATAATTACTTTTAATGGAAAAGAACCGCACATTTTCGTTCACTCATTACAATACAAGGAATATTTCTCAAGAGGAGGCATTTATTTCAGACCCCCGTACCACCTTAATCCGATAAGGCGTGAGATTGCATGGAGGTACAAATTCGAGGACATAAACTATTCTGAAGACATTGACTGGGCAATGAGAATGTGCCGGGATCGGGCTTTGCAAAAGGAATATTTTATTGATAAGGTTATTTATTTTTACCGTAGTCGCAGGCCGTGGAACTATCAGATATTGCTTGACTTTTCGGAGCCATTTCGTCATATGATTGGCTTGCAACTGGCAAACCGAATCCGGTTGAAACGTTGGCTAAGATCTATTTTGGGAGGATAATTATTTGGAAACGACTCATAATCACAATATGAGCACAAAGAGAGAAATAAGGCAAAAGGAGTTTATTTTGTGAACAAGATAGCCAATCAGAACGAGCCCGGCCCTGCCGATACTTTAGCGATGCCAATAATAGATCGACCTGTAACAATCATTCATCCTTCCAGAGGTCGGATTACACTTGATCTCCGCGAGCTTTGGGAGTATCGGGATTTGCTCTATTTATTTACCTGGCGCGATATTAAGGTGCGTTACAAACAGACTATGGTTGGCGCGTCATGGGCGGTCATTCAGCCATTTATTGCCATGGTGGTCTTAACCATATTCTTCGGCAAACTGGCAAAGGTGCCTTCTGAGGGAATTCCTTACCCTATATTTGCTTATAGTGCACTTGTGCCGTGGACCTATTTTGTCAACGTACTAACTCAATCGAGCAACAGTGTAGTAAATAATAGGGCCGTGATTACCAGGATTTATTTCCCACGGTTGATAATTCCAATGACTACTGTGATGACAGGACTTTTGGATTTCGTAATAGCATTTGTCATACTGCTTGGAATGATGTTGTTTTACGGGATTGTTCCAACGGTAGCTTTGTGGACACTGCCTTTCTTTATCCTGCTGGGAATAGGGACGGCACTGGGGATTGGGCTATGGTTGGCGGCATTGAACGTCCAGTATCGAGATATAGGATTTACTTTGCCCTTTTTGACTCAAATATGGCTCTTCGCAACTCCTATTGCTTATCCTAGTAGTCTGGTGCCAGAACGGTGGCGGGCGATTTATGGTCTTAATCCAATGGCTGGTGTAGTGGAAGGTTTCAGATGGGCACTTTTAGGGAAAACCCATCCCCCGACGATGCTACTTGCTTTTTCAGTTATAGTGGTAATTGCACTCCTTATAGGAGGATTATACTTCTTCAGATATAAAGAAGATACTTTTGCGGATGTGGTGTAAAAAATGAGTGATCTTGCAATTCGGGCTATAGACATCAGCAAGCGCTTTCTTATAGACCGGCCGAGACCGGTCCACGCTATGCGCGAATTTTTAGAAGATGCCATGCGCGCGCCTTTCCGTCGCTTTTCGTTTATTATTCGTCAGTCAATCTATAATCACAATGGACAGAAATCGGATAATGACAAATATGTTTGGGCTTTAAAGGATGTTTCCTTTGAAGTTAAATGCGGTGAGGTGGTAGGTATTATTGGTTCCAACGGCGCCGGTAAATCCGTCCTTCTTAAGATCCTTTCCCGGATTACAAGGCCAACGGGGGGCTATGCTGAAATTTACGGTAAGATGGGTTCGATGCTAGAGGTTGGCACTGGCTTCCATCCGGAACTGACAGGGCGGGAGAATATATATCTCGGCGGCACAATTTTGGGAATGAAAAGGGCTGAGGTTAACCACAAATTTGATGCGATTGTGGCCTTCTCCGAAGGAGAGGATTTTTTAGACACACCGATTAAGCATTACTCAAGCGGTATGAATGTGCGCCTCGCTTTTGCTATTGCCACCCACCTGGAACCTGAAATTATGCTGTTGGACGAGGTTTTGGCGGTGGGAGACGAAGCATTCAAGGAAAAGTGCCTGAATAAGATGAAGGAGGTAGCATCGGAAGGGCGAACGGTGCTTTTTGTAAGTCATGATATGAAAACAATTGAAAACCTATGTGATAGAGCTATTCTTTTAAGTAAAGGAAAAATTGTGCTTAATGATGAAACCCACAAAGTGGTTTCACACTATCTGGCTAAGAACTACGAGTAACTCTGAAACAATATAGTTCCGATTATAAAAGCGACCACTTAAGTCTTCATAAGGATAGAGGAGAGCAGGGACTATGGAATACAAAGATAAGGTTCTCATATTAACTCCTGTAAAAGATGCCGAAGCGTTTTTAGAAACCTATTTTCGATCCCTTTATCAATTAACATACCCTCGTGACTTGATCTCTGTTGGGTTCCTGGAAAGCGACAGCGTAGACAATACTTATCTTGAGTTGAAAAAAAGACTTTCGGAGATGAGAAAAAACTTTCGGTCGGCTGGATTATGGAAAAAGGATTTTGGGTTTCACATACCACTCGGCACACCCAGGTGGGCCGGACATATTCAAATGGAGCGAAGGGCCATGCTTGCGAAAAGCCGAAATCATCTCCTTTTTCATGCCCTCAATGATGAAGATTGGGTTTTGTGGTTGGATGTTGATATTATTGAATATCCTTCTGATATTATAGAAAGACTTCTAGGAGTTAGAAAAGACATCGTACAGCCGAATTGTGTTAAGCAATATGGCGGTATAAGCTTTGATTTGAACGCCTGGAGAGATAAAGGAAAATTAAACTTGCACGATTTAAAGGAAGAAGGCAATCTAGTGAGATTGCACTCCGTTGGTGGAACCATGCTTTTAATCAAGGCGGACATTCATAGAGATGGATTGATTTTTCCTCCATTTTTGTATGGTAAAGAAAATCCACTTGTAAGAAGAAACAATTTTTTTATGGAATCAAAAAGAGCCATAATAAGGAGAGCAATACTAAACACTTTAGAGGGAATAAGAAAAGGAGATATGTTACATGCAAAAAGAACTATTCTGCATGCTCTAAAAGGAGGCTGTATGGGGGAGATAGAGACAGAGGGTTTAGGTATGATGGCTCACGATATGGGATATGAATGTTGGGGTATGCCTAATTTGGAGATTAGACATAGATATTCGTAAGGGTATTTTATGGAATCGCTCACCCTACGAGAAACCTATAAAGGCTGGGCGATCATGACCATGCAGTTGGGAAATAAATTTATTTTGACAGAAGGGTATTCTTTGTATGATAATGGTTAAAAGAAATGTTGTAGATAAGTCTGGGTTGCTTTTATGGAAGCTTATGCAACTGACTATGACGGAACTAAAACTATCTTTCCAAACACTTCTCTATTCTCTATGAGCCTGTGACCCTCAGCAACCCGGGACATAGGAAGGATCTTATAAAGCACGGGTTTCAGTTTGCCGGACTCAACGTGCTTTATGACTTCAAACAAATCTCCCTTGCTCCCCATAGTAGAGCCGAGAATCGAAAGCCTTTTAAAAAATACGTGTCTTATATCTGTTTTTCCATCATACCCGGAAGTAGAACCGCAGACGACCATTCTTCCACCTGTTGTGAGAGCAAGAATGTTTCTTTCCCAGTTTATCTCCCCTGTGTGGTCTATAATAATGTCTACGCCCCTTTTTCCCATAATTCTTCTTACCTCGGCAAAGAAATCGTGATTGCTGTAATTGATTCCATAATCCGCACCGAGGAGCGTCTTTGCCTTTTCCAGCTTCTCATCCGTTCCGGCGGTGGTGATTACAGTTGCTCCAAAGAGCTTTGCAATCTGTATGGCTGCGCTTCCAACGCCGCTTCCTGCCGCGTGAACCAAAACTGTTTCCCCCATTTTAATCTCTGCGCGGGATACAAGCATGTGCCAGGCGGTAAGAAAAACGAGAGGAATACAGGCTCCTTCTTCAAAAGAAATGTTCTTTGGCATGGGAAGGATATTTTCCTTTGAAACCGATATATACTCGGCACATCCGCCGGGACAGTTTTCGCCTAGAATTGCATACTCTCTACAGAGATTATCCCGGCCGCTTAGGCAGTAGACGCATCTTCCGCATGTTACTCCCGGCGATACCAAAACGGGAACACCTATTTCAATTCTACGAACATCCTCTCCTACCTTTGCTACAACCCCCGCCACATCTGAACCGAGGACATGAGGGTATTTGAGTTTGAGATGCGGAAGCCCTTTTCTCACCCAGATATCAAGGTGATTTATCCCGCAGGCTTTTACCTGCACGAGAACATCGTTCGCACGAACCTCGGGGTCAGGAATCTGGTCGTATTTTAATTTGTCAATTCCACCGTGTTCATAAACTACTACTGCTTTCATAATTTTTGCCTTTATCGAGAATTAATTGTTTCAGGAAGTATAAGTTCCCGAGAGTTTCTTCACCTTTTCAATTTCTTCGGGTTCGTCTAAGATATCGCCTTTTTCTCTTTCATATAGGAAATTAGCGTTATCCCTTGGCGCTCTGCTCTTTACGTTCGGGTCAAAGAAAACCTCTTTTGTATGGATAAGACCGGCTCTACTGTATGATGCGAGTTCGTATTTCATTCCCATTCTGAGGGCATCGCACGGACAAGCCTCAACGCAGAACCCACAAAAAACGCATCTCATAAAGTCTATGTTATAAACCCTGGGCCTTCTTTCAATTCCGTATTCATCTGCGGGTTCGGATACTATTGATATTGCCTGAGTCGGGCACGCAACCTCGCAGAGTTTGCACGCGACGCATCTTATCTCTCCCTCATCGTCTGCAGGAAGAATATGAAGTCCTCTGTACCGTGGGGGAAGCTGTTTTACCTCTTCTGGATACTGGACGGTTATAGGCCTAAAATGGAGAAGGTGCACAAGGGTTGTTTTCAGACCCTTGAGTATCTCAGGAATGTAGAACCTCTCAAGAAGGGTTAATTTTGGTGGCTGTATGACCTTTACTTTTATCGCCATCTGGAATTTTCCTCAAGAGAATTATACCATTTTCTATGGAAATGTCCTATTTATAGGGATAAACTTTGTGTCTGTCTGCAATGGATATTCTTGTGAGCTTAGTGTTTGGACTACCTGGCTTTTGGGTTCATCACATATCTACTGTATATGGTCATGCTTCTTGCTCGTAGCTGTTTTTGAAATGGACGCGGTTCGTTTTATGGTTCTAAATAACTTAACTGGAGATAGGAATCTTATAGGAGCGAACAGCCGTTCGCTCCTACCTGAATTTTACTTTACTTCCCAGACATCACCTGAGTATATAAGTTTGTTAATGTCTGTTGAGAATTTCTGCTTTGCTTTTTCTACTTGTCCGTGGACCAGTTCTTCAAAGCTGGGTTGCTCAACCCTTCTCAGCACTCCCATAGGCACGGGGTATTCGGGCCAGGAGAGTTTTGATAGGGCAAATGCAAAGGCAAGGTTCTTTTCATCATAAACTGTAATATCATTGGGTGGGTTTCCCGGCTCAAACTGCACTACCTCAAATTTGCTGTCTTTGAATTTCAAACCCTTGTCTCTTTTTTTGCCAAATATAAGGGGTTTGCCGTGCTCAACGACGAGGTTTCTGTCATCTCTTACATCTTTTCCTGTGAACTCATCAAATACTCCATCGTTATAAACGTAGCAATTCTGGTAAATATGTAAGAAGGCGGTCCCCTTGTGTTTGTGTGCTTCTACAATAAGCTGTATAAGGTGTTTTAAATAGGCCGCATCTGTTCTGGCTACGAAAGTTGCCCCCGAGGCAAGCGCAAGGGCGACAGGCTCTACGGGCTCTTCAACGGTTCCCATAGGAGCCGATCTGTTTAACATTCCTTTGCTGCTTGTAGGAGAATATTGGCCTTTTGTAAGACCGTATATTCTATTATCAAAGAGCAATATATTTAAATCAACATTCCTTCTCATAACGTGTATCAGGTGGTTGCCACCTATTGATAAGGCGTCTCCGTCCCCGGTTATAACCCATACCGCAAGGTCGGGGTTTGCCACCTTCACGCCCGTTGCAATCGGGATGGGCCTTCCGTGTATTCCATGAAATCCATAAGTGCTCATGTAATAGGGTAGTCTCGAAGAACAACCAATGCCCGATACCACAACGTGTTTTTCTCTTGGAATGCCAAGTTCGGCAAGCGCCATCTGGAACGCTTTTAGTATCGCATAGTCATCGCAGCCAGGGCACCATCTTACATCTTGATCGGATTTGAAATCACTCCATTTATATTTTACCTCTTGCTCCGTTACGCTCATTTTGTTTTCTCCCCTTCTAATTTTAATGCATTCTCAAACTCTTATATTCGTCTCTAATAAAATTCAAAAGCTCAGACACGGTAAACGGCTTTCCCGTGATTCTATTGTATCCTATGGCATCAATAAGGTATTTGGCACGTATAACGTAGGAGAGTTGTCCTAGATTCAGTTCAGGGACGAGAACCTTCTTGAATCTTCGCAAGACATCGCCAAGATTCTTAGGAAGGGGATTGAGATGCCTTAGCTGTATCATTGCCACCTTCATCCCTTCCTGATTTGCCGATTCTACAGCGGCCTTTACGTGTCCGTATGTGCTTCCCCATCCTACAACAACTACATCCGCATCGGAAGAACCTACAACCTGAGCATCGGGTATATCCTGAGCTACTCTTTGAAGCTTTTCTGCTCTCAATTTGTTCATAAGGTCGTGGTTTTCAGGGTCATAGGATATGGTTCCCATAATATTATTCTTTTCAAGCCCCCCTAGGGTGTGTTCCAGCCCCGGCGTTCCGAGTTTTACCCAGGGTCTTGCAAGAGTTTTTTCATCACGCATGTATGGATGAAAACCGTTCGGGTCGGTTCTAAATTTTATCTCTATCGGTGGGATCTGGTCTAAGTCGGGAAGTTTCCACGGCTCGGATGAGTGTACAAGAAATTGCTCGGAAAGAATTATAACCGGAGTCATATGCTTTGTAGCGAGCCTTACGGCTTCAATGGATGTCCAGAAGCAATCGGCGGGAGAGAGTGGGGCAAGTATTATAACCGGCGATTCGGCAGGCCTTCCAAAAAGGGCAAAGAGCAGGTCCGTCTGCTCGGTTTTTGTTGGCATTCCCGTTGAGGGTCCAGACCTTTGGAAATCAAATACTA
>JBLNAE010000163.1:0-10737 GCA_050259195.1 Ignavibacteriales bacterium | reverse complement strand
GAGTATTCCATCCTCTGTCTAGAATTATGCTTCACATCTATATAGATGATGAGACTATTAGACTTGAAGGTGTCGTTGCATGGGTGTCTCCTACTTTACCTGGGGTTATTTCCTCGATGGGGGTGAAATTCTCAAGTCGTGCCGATGACATTAAAAGAATTTATCAACAGAGAATAAGCCACTGAGTGTGAATCTTTCAAACGCTATCCTTCAATATCTTCCCATAATACCGATCGGAGCCAGGAAAGCTTAATCTCCTTCTATTTTTCTTAAGATGTAGAACTATACTCCACTTGTTCTTAGAGTGTGTCATAATGTTATCTGATTCCTAGTAAAGGTGTGTTGACAAGAGGTTATTCGAGGTGAGATAATAGCAGTGGGATAAATCCGAATAATAGAGAGGAAGAAATCGTATGAAAATTTTACATAGTAGAATAGGGTTTTTTGTCGTACTCACAATAACCTTGATTGGTTGGTCTGTTACACGAGCGGCGCAGGAGAAGGAAACGCAGCCCCAGGTTAGCCGGCCTGGGCATGTTACGATTACCCCAGCTGACATCAAATGGGTTTACGCTCCGCCAGCGTTGCCACCGGGCGCAAAGGTCGCCGTGTTTGAGGGGGATCCGACAAAACCCGGCCCATTTACGATGCGCATCAAGTTTCCCGCTGGTTATAAGATTCTGCCACACTGGCATCCGGCAGTTGAGCACGCCACTGTTATTTCCGGCGCTCTTAATATGGGAATAGGAGACAAGTTTGATCCTGTAAAAACAAAGGAGTTGCCGGCAGGGAGTTTCAGTATGATGCCCGCAAAGACAAACCATTTTGCTTGGGTTAAAGAAGAAACCGTAATTCAAGTTCACGGAATTGGTCCATGGGGGATAAATTACGTTAACCCGTCGGATGATCCAAGAAATAAGAAATAGAATTGAAAGAGGGCTTCTACTCAACCGGCATTGATATTGTTGATGAGATTACTTAAGTTACACCAAAAATCTTAGAGCGTTTTCCCAACTCCGTCCTCTTTGGCGGGCAGCTAGTTTTTCCAGAGGATTCATTCCCCTCACGTTGGCTCCACAACCACATTGTCTTTGCTGTGCAGAGAAGGTTCTATCGGGGAGGAATTCCTTTTGTCATATCGCCCATAAGGGTGTAAGGCTCGCCCCTACGAAAACGAGGATTAATCCCTAGAAGCGGTCTCATAAATACTGGTAGAACGCAAAAAAAGCTATGAAAACACAGAGTTACTACCATTTATGAGACTGGTTCTAATCACCTTTATCCCGGATTTTAAATCTAACGTTTTAAACATATGCCTTTTAATCTTGCGCGTTGTTGTTTTTTGAAATTCTTCAAACCTTATAGCGAAATGGCTTATCTTTTTGTAGGCTTCGAGATTTTCATTTACTTTCTTTACATCCAGTCTTATAAGCTCCCATATATTTTCATCACTCCAGTCCTTGCCCAAGCTCCCTAATACACCTCTAACCTCATCGAGATTCGGATAGATTACGGCCTGGATGGTTTTATCGTCTGGACTAAATACAATGGCTTCTTCGATGTATGCGGACTTTGTTAGTTTCTCCTCGATCTCCTCAGGAAACACGTTCTTGCCACCCTTTGTGACTATGACAAATTTTTTTCTTCCCGTTATATATAAATAACCCTCCTCATCAAAATATCCGACATCGCCCGTCATGAGCCACTCGTCGGGAGTTAAGACCTCTTTTGTGGCATTTTCGTTTCTGTAATATCCCTTCATTATGTTCGGGCCTCTGGCGACGATTTCGCCATTGCCCTCTGTGTCTATGTCTCTTATTTCAACCTCATCGCTTGGTATTATCATGCCGATACTTTCGTTGCTCGGTTTTGAAGGAGGGTTTACGCTGATTAATGGTGACGCCTCAGAAAGGCCATACCCCTGTAAGATTGGAAAACCTAGTTCCTCTAATCCCCTTGAAATCCAGACGGGTAGAGCCGCTCCGCCGGAAACTATAAGCCTTATTCTATTAAGCCCCAGGTTTTGCTTAACCCGATTGCCTATAGACTTTTTGGAAAGAAATTTAGTTGCAAGCCTTTTAATTCCCTTCTGGTTTGATAATTCTTTATTTATCCGTAGGAATAGTTTTTCCAGAATCAGGGGCGTATTGAGCCATATTGTCGGGCGCGCAGTCTTCAGGTCTTCTATCATTTCATTAGGTTTTAGGCTCCTGGCATAGAATATGCTCATGCCGTTGTAGAATGGGGTCAAAAGTCCCATTGTGCATTCATAGCAGTGATGAATCGGAAGTATTGAGAATGCCCTGTCATGCCCTGTAAATTCTATAATCCTGTAAACGTCGTCAACATTCGACATAATATTTCTGTGGGTCAAAATTACCCCCTTTGGGTCGCTGGTTGTCCCTGAGGTGAATAAAATTTCCATAACGTCATCCGCAGAGACATTTTCCATACTAACTCCATTTGAATACTTGTTGCAAATCTCATCAAAATTCTCCATCAGAATTACGTGCTTTAGTTCATTCTCTATAGAACGTATATCGGGAAGATGCGAGGCAGATAGTATTATCGCTTTGGCTGATGAGAATCTGAGAATGGACTCGTATAAATCCGCCGACGCCCTGGCATCAAGCGGTATGGCAACCGCACCTATAAATGCAATCGAAAAATAGGATATTGCCCATTCTGGACTGTTGCCTCCGAGAATTGCTATGCGGTCTCCCCTTCCAAGCCCAAGCTCATCTTTTAGATACCTGCTCAGGCGTTTGACACGCTCAAGAGCCTGACCGTAGCTCAATCTGTAGACGTTCCCGTTTCTGGGTGTCAGAAAGGCTGTGCTATCATTGTATTTTTCCGCGCTCATCTCCAGCATATCTGGAATGGTTCTGATATTGAGGCCTGTTCTCACTGTCGGAATTTTTCGTATGGGCTTGCTTAGCTTTTTCATGGTTATGACGTTAGAATTTTATCATTATATTGCATCAACCAGAAGCGGTATACTAGAGTTAAAAAGCCGGGAAGATGCCGCCTCGTTTAATAAAACCTAAACGGCTATCACCCAAATTTATCCACAACGAGTCCTGGGGTATAGAAAATGTTATACTAGATACCTGGAATAGTATAAAGTTGAAAGCTCAAGGGAGTTATTATCAATGTTTTGGAAGCGCGATCCTCACTCTCATAAAGACAATAGTACACATGACCATATTGAACAGGGTCATCATACCCACGGTGTAATAGACCCTTCGATTGCGGCATCTGAAAGAGGGATCTGGGCTATCAAATGGTCTTTTGTTGGACTTATGGCGACGGCCTTATTACAGGTCGTCGTCGTTTTGATTTCGGGAAGCGTGGCTCTTGTGGCCGATACAATTCACAACTTTGGTGATGCCGCAACCGCAATACCTCTCTGAATCGCTTTTATGCTTGCGGGGTGGAAACCCAGCAAACGTTTCACATACGCCTACGGTCGTGTGGAGGACATTGCGAGTGTGGCAATTGTTTTAATTATTCTGTTTAGCGCCATAGTCGCCGGTTATGAATCTATCAATCGTTTTGTCCACCCGCGTTCAGTAGAAAATCTCTGGGCTGTAATTGCTGCTGCGGTGATTGGTTTTCTTGGCAATGAGATTGTAGCCATCTTTCGCATCAGGGTTGGTAAGGAAATAGGAAACGCCGCCCTCATTGCAGACGGATACCATGTGCGGGTTGATGGCTGGACAAGCCTTGCCGTGCTTTTCGGGGCGTTAGGGGTGTGGCTTGACTATCCTCTCGCAGACCCTGTTGTGGGTCTTCTTATTACCGCTGCGATAATCGGCATTATGTGGCAATCTATAAAAGCCATTTTTACACGTATTTTGGATGGAGTAGAACCCGAGGTGATTGATGAGATTAGACATGCGGCGCATCATGTTTCGGGGGTTCACGAAGTGACTGATGTGCGTGCCAGATGGATAGGTCATAGGCTGCACGCGGAAGTCAATATTGCGGTGTCTCCAGAACTCTCGGTGGCAGAGGGTCATGTAATTGCTAAAGAGGTTCATCATTAACTCTTCCATCATCTGCACTCTCTATCTACGGCTGTGATCCATGTAGACCCGATTGAAGAATCCGGCGAGCACCACCATCGCGTCGCCGAGCGCAGCCACGACGGCCTACCGCTTCATTCTCATTAGAACCAGTCTCATAAATGGTAGTAACTCTATGTTTTCATAGCTTTTTTTGCGTTCTACCAGTATTTATGAGACTGCTTCTAGTAGTAAGAAATATAATCAGCCACAAACATATACTCTCTGAATCTCCCCGACTATTCTCCATTTCTGGGGAGTAGATGAGCCTGAGAAACTCGCTCACAAGGCGGCGCTTGACAAAATTAACTCTGCAAAGAAGAATAAGTAAAGGGGAAGACTCATATAAATTACGCCCACATTCATTTGATGCTCAATCACATTCCGGTAATTGGGGTAGGCTTTGTAACCCTGCTCCTTATTGTGGCTCTGGCGCGAAAGAGCAATGAGCTTATTACCGTAGCCCTTGGCTTTACCATACTGCTGTCACTAGCGACAGTTCCGGTTTATCTGACGGGACCATTGGCCGAAGGGGTTCTTGAAGATTTGCATTTGCCTGATGTGTCGAAGGAACGAATTGAAGCGCATGAGGAAAAAGCAGAGATGGCATTTATCTCTATTGAGGTTGCCGGAGCACTCGCCATTATAACCCTATTTGCTCGGCGGTATTCCAGTAAATTAGGCTCGATGGTGATTGTCTTAACCCTGTTAGCTCTTATAATAAGCGGAGGACTGGTTGCCTGGGCTGCGGATTTAGGCGGAAAAATACACCATCAGGAGATACGCTCCGATACGGGTCATCAGAATTCAACTTGATTCATAATTTTAACCTTTACCCATTGCAACTGTAGTAAGGGCAAAACCTACCGGGCTTTTCTTTGCTTAAAGAACTCAAGGAATTCGAGTTGGACTGGGCCGGGGTACTCTTGTCCATAATAAACTATTTGATCCTTTCCTCCTCGTTTTGCTCCATAAAGAGCATTATCCATCTTAATAAGGAGTGTCTTTATATCATCCCTCCCGTTATACTGATATACTCCCATACTAAGCGTGAGATTTATTTCATCTCCCTGCGGAGTGTGTATCGGATTTTCTTTGAGCGCTGTACAAATACGCTCTAATATCTTTGCTGAAGGTTCTTCTTTAGTGTTGAATAACAGGAGTACGAATTCATCGCCGCCCCACCTTGCAAGCCAGTCGCTCTTGCGAATATTGCCTTTGACAGTGCTGGCAACGTGTTTTAGACAAATATCTCCCGCATCATGGCCGTACTGATCGTTGATGAGCTTCAGGTCATCAACGTCTAACATAACTAGCGACATTGTATCATCACTGCGCTGCACACGTGCAATATCTTCCATTAGCCGGTTTTCGCCCGCATGACGGTTATAGGCACCCGTTAGATAATCCATCATGGATGCTTTTTCAAGTGAGTCAATGACTTTATCCAGATATTTGACCGTATGCTGAACGTCTGCCATCAACTGGCCTGCCTGATCCGTGGGGTAATCAGGAATATCGGGCATCCTTTTATTGGTCATATGCTCGCGTAGCTTCTGTGAGGCCAGTAATACGGGTGTGAGTAGTTCATTCAGTGTATAATGTGTAAAAGCTGTCCCTACCAAGGTAGCAAGCAGAGCGACGGTGAGAATGGACCGCGTTGACTCAAGACCCAACGGATTAGAAAGTGTGAAGTAGAATATTAAAATAAGCAGTGGAACTTGCATACCGATGAAGGCAGTTAATAGGATTTTCCCTGGATAACTTTTGGGAAACGGAAATCGCGATAGCAACGAGTAGAGATTAGGATTGCTTTTATTCATTGTTATTATCTAATTAATGTGCAATATCTATGCCATGAGTTTTATCAGTGTTTTTAATTAGTTGTGTATTATAAAGGTTTTCAGATTTGCAATGACTATCAATTATAGACAATTTTTGTCAGTATGCTAATCTTGTTATAATATGAGGATTTTGAGGTGACAGTTTCCCAACAGAACTAAGCCAAGAAGTTCTTTATTAATTAAAAGGTATTCACATTGAAAAAATGAATCAGTACCATTTTATTACACACTGGCAGGTTGAAGGCACTGCAGAAGAGGTATCCGACATCCTTGGAGATGTAGCTTCTCTGGTGCGCTGGTGTCCGTCCGTGTATCTCGAAGTAAATATGCTTGACCCCGGAGATGAGCGGGGAGTTGGCAAGGTGGTGAGCCTCTATACAAAAGGCTGGCTGCCTTATACCCTGCGCTGGCAGTTCAGAGTTGTTGAGTCACGCTACCCCTATGGCTTTACATTGGAAGCCCGGGGCGATTTTGAGGGGCGCGGTACGTGGACGCTTAACCAGACAGGGAAAGTGGTGAACGTTACCTATGATTGGGAGATTCGGGCTAATAAGCCGCTTCTGCGGGCCTTATCATTTCTTCTCAAACCTATATTTTCGGCAAACCACCGATGGGTAATGAGGCGCGGAGAGGAGAGCCTGAAACTCGAACTTGCCCGCCGACATGCCTCTACCCCTGATGATGCCGCCCGCATATCCCTTCCACCCGAGCCTACGTTTTCGCATAGCATGCGCTGTGGAAGATTCAAAGGGCAATTAATAAGGAAGAGTTAGATAAGGCTCTAAATCCCAAGACTCCTCCTGATTGTCTGGACAACCGCGCTTGGGCTTGATGTCACATCAACAACGACTACCCCTTCCTTTGGTTCCTCTAAGGTGTCAAACTGGCTTCGCAATAAAGACGGGTCCATAAAGTGTCCGCGTCTCCCACTTAATCTCTCTTGTATAAGACCGAACTCTCCCTTGAGAAAAACGAACCTTACTTCATCATCTATTCGCAGATACTGTCGGTAGGACTCTTTTAAAGCGGAACAGGCGAGCACCGCATTTACCCTTTGAGCAAGGGACGTCCTGATCAGTTCACGAACCCTTTCCAGCCAAGGCCTTCGATCCTCATCACTGAGAGGAATACCCTGCTTCATCTTCTCAACATTGGAAATAGGATGAAAATCGTCAGTGTCATAGAATTTCCACCCGAGTTCGCGAGACAATAAGCAGCCGATTGTAGTTTTACCGGAGCCGGCAACACCGAAGAGAATTACAACCATGTGACATTCCCCAACAACAATTCCCTTATAGTATCAGGGATTGAAAATAAATAAAAAAGATAAGCGTTATTGTCAATTGCGCATTCTGATTAACCATCGACAAAATTTGTTTATAAATAATATCCTAAATCGTTTTCTTTTCAAAATATCCAGCAACTTGGATAAGTTATGGATGAAGACTTTCATGGTACGGTCTTTGCAATACAAGCATAAAGGATGAGTTCCATAAAACATAGAGTTTTAGTAATCGAAGACGATAAGGTTGACCGGATGGCCTTTGAGCGGTTTGTTAAGGATGAGAATCCTCCATATGACTATGCAATGATCGGATCCATCTCAGAGGTCAAGAAAATTTTAGAATTCAAAAGATTCGATGTTGTAATCACGGATTACATGCTGGGTGATGGCACAGCATTCGATATCTTCGGTTTAATAAAAGATACTCCGATTATTATTATCACCGGATCCGGCAATGAGAAGGTTGCTGTCGAAGCCATGAAAGCGGGTGCTTGTGATTACCTGATAAAAGACCCGGAGCGCAATTACTTCAAGGTTCTGCCGATAACCGTAGAGAATGCAATCAAGCACAAAAGAGTAGAGGAACGATTCGAACTTCTATCGCATTCCATTACAAGTGTCAAAGATAGCGTTTATGTTACTGATATGGATGATAAGATTATCTTTGTTAATAAAGCATTCTGTGAAACTTATGGCTATGAGGAAGAGGATATTCTGGGCAGAAGTAGCCATGTTCTCGGGGAAGTTGGTTTGAAAGATGAGTTTTACCATAAGCGAAAAGATGGAAGTGAATTTCCGGTTTCCCTTTCCAGATCAGTCATTAAAGATGAAAATGGAAATGAAGTTGCTGTTGTTGGAGTAGCTCGTGACATCACTGAGCGTAAGCGGGTAGAAGAAGCACTACAGGAGGCCAATGAGAGGCTTAAGAACTGGATAAATGAACTGGAACAGCGCAACCGCGAGACCACTCTGCTCAATGAGATGGGTGATCTACTCCAAACCTGTGTTACCGCCGAAGAGGCATATAGCGTCATTGCTAAATCCGCTCACCAATTATTCTCTGCCGAGTCTGGTGCGCTCTATATGCTTAATGCCTCGGAGGACCTCGTAGAAGCCGTTGCTGGGTGGGGAGACGCTCTGCCTGGCGAAGATGTGTTTGCACCGGAAGAATGCTGGGCGTTAAGGCGCGGACATGTGTATATGATAAATGACCCTCGCTCTGAATTGCTTTGCAAGCACCTCAATCACCATCCGTCAGGTGGCTACTTGTGCGTGCCCTTGATGGCGCAGGGTAGGTCGCTGGGAATGCTCTATTTGCAGAATGAAAATGGTCTGAACGGAATGAAACAGTCGGAAGAAATGTGGGGACACCTGAAGGAGTCTACTAAACAGCAGCTGGCCGTGAGCATGGCCGAACATATTGCGCTGGCACTGTCGAATTTGAAACTACGGGAGACTCTACACAACCAAGCTATCCGCGACTCTCTCACAGGTCTGTTTAATCGGCGTTACATGGAAGAATCGCTAAATCGGGAGGTGCATCGGGCTGAACGGAAAGGAACTCCGCTGGGAATTATCATGCTCGACCTAGACCACTTCAAGCAGTTTAACGATACCTTTGGCCACGCCGCGGGTGATACTCTTCTGCATGAATTGGGTTCTTTTCTACAAGCGCATATCCGCAGGGCAGATATTGCATGCCGCTACGGGGGTGAGGAATTCATGCTCATCCTCCCCGAGACCTCACTTGATGATATAAGGCAGCGGGCTGAGCAATTACGGGAAGAATTTAAACACCTGAGCGTGCAGTACAATGGCCAATCTATTAAGGCGGTCACCTTATCTCTGGGAGTAGCAGTTTTCCCGGAACACGGCTTGACTGCGGAAGCCGTCTCGCGAGCGGCCGATTTAGCTCTCTACCAGGCTAAACGCGAGGGCCGCGACCGGGTGGTGGTTGGACAACCCGTTGTGAATAGTGAACGACTTTTTCAATCTGCTGTTATCTCGCGCCAGGCTATGTAATACCATTCCTATTCTCTACAAAAACTCCTCTCTCTCAGCCGGTGTTCTTTTGTGAAATACCTTCTAAATCTCAGCTTTGCAGACCGCAAATTCCGCCAAATATCTCAGGATGAATAATTCTGGAAAGCATTTCTAATCCATCTATAATTCTCGGTCCCGGACGACCAAACAAACACTCGGGGATGCAATAGACCCTTTTGTCTCTTATGGCTTTTATGCTTTCCCATCCGTGCCTTGTAAGTATCTTGTCTTCAGTCATTCTCTTTTGCATCTTGTCGCCGCACCAGCAGATAAGAGCTATGTCCGGATCTTTGTTTAGAATCTCCGAATCTTCCACTATAGAACTTGTTCTCTCGATGTGAGAGAATACGTTAATTCCTCCCACGATCTTGCTCATATCATTTACCCAGCTAAGTCGGCATGCGGCAATAAGAGGCTTAGGCCACCACTCCCAGTAAAGCCTGGGCCTATACTGAGCCTTTTCTGCCTTTGATTTTATTGATTCTATCACGTAATTGATTTTCTGGACAAGGGTATGAGCCTCCTTTAATGCCCCTGTAATCTCGCCGAGTGTCAAAATGCTCTCCAGCGTTTCCAATATACTCTGCGGATTTAAGACGACGTAGGGCAGTTTCATTCTTTCAAGCGCCTCGATATTCCTCTCCATTCCGGGGACGGTTAGCGATGCAACGACTAGGTCAGGCTCCAGGGCTTTGACCTTTTCCATATTGATTCTGAGGTCCGGCCCGACCTTTGGTAATTCTTTCACATCTGGAGGATAATCCGAGTGGCTGTCTACTCCCACCACGCGCTCTTCCAAACCGAGAGCAAAAAGAATCTCAGTGTTACTTGGACAGAGAGAAATTATCCGCTCAGGCTTCATGCAATTATTATAAACAGTTTCTCTGCAGAGGCGAAGCAGGTGTTTCCCCAAAATTTATTTTTTTCTGTGTAATACAAATTCAATTAGTTAATTGTAGATATTGTAGATAATGAGAACTGTCATTGCGAGGAACGAAGTGACGAAGCAATCTAAAACACTGGAGATTGCTTCGCTAACGCTCGCAATGACAATCCACTTTTGAATGCACAGTTGATTGATAGATTTGGTATAATACCATTTCCAAGGATTAAGTGGTTAAACACATCTCCTCCACCTGTCTCTTAATCCAAGGGAAACCACAAAGACTTTCTACCTTGTCACGATTTTCTATGTATTCCTTCAAAGCTTCAATTAGAACCTCTTCAATTTCCCCTAAATTGTTAAATACCCTGTTGGCTGTTGATTTCCTCAGTTACGTATATAACATTACGAGAGGCGAGCTTACGTTCAGTTTGATTTCCCAACAAAAGAACCTTGGTATTAGGGCTTTTTTCCCATATTATATTAAGCAGCTTGTCAATATTGAGATTGAGCGTTATGTTGTCAAGAAACAAGAACTCAGGTTTTATCTTGTCAAGGCATTTTTCGACCTCTTTAGGGTCTGAGGCTTCAGCTACTATTTTTATGTTGCTCCTA
>JBLNAE010000162.1:0-7242 GCA_050259195.1 Ignavibacteriales bacterium | reverse complement strand
TCCTTGTGTAGTTTTTGTTCAAGCTCCTGGATTTGTTCTTTTATGATAGGTATAGGTTTTTGCATAGTGTTTTTATTGTATAATAACTATGCACAATTAACTAATCAAAATGGTATTAGACTATCATATCACCTTTCTATAACGATTGTAGAGCCGACTACAATCTGTGTGGCATCCATCACTCGATAGATACATACACCCTATGGCTTATCGCAATAAGGTAAATCCGGGCTGCTACACTCGGCCTCTACCTTTAGTGTTACCCTTTTTTGTCTATAAAGCAGGACCCGGGGAGCTGCCCCAGATCCTTAATTCTCATCTCTCTAGGATTTCCCCTTCCTGGATATCTATAAGGGCATCTAGCAAACTGTAGATTTCCTCTGATCTCTCTTTAATCGCATCCATGAGAGCCCGTATTTCCCATTGAGAGGATTTTCTGTGAAATTCATTGCCATTGGTGAGCTCGTTTGAAACTGTGTATCCTGCGTATGCCAGGTGGTGAAGCTTAAGGAATAACGCTGCAAGTTGGTTTTCCAACTCTTTAATGACTTCTTCAGGATCATCTTCATCCAATAGCCATTTCACGCTTTCGATGCCTTTTAGTTTCCAACTTTCTACAAACTTTTTGAATGCCTCCTCAGTATTTGACGCTTTGACAATATGGTTTTCTAAGCTACCATCTTCTCTCTTAAATGCTGCTTGATAAAGTGCCATGATTAAATCCCTCCTTGTTTATTTTGATTTAGAGGGTGAGCCTAAGCCCACCCGGATTTATTTCAATTCCCTAGCGCCCATTTCTCTAGCTGAGATGCAATAGATACAACCTCAGTTATTTCTATGGGCTTTCTATGGGTCTTTAGTATCTCCGTGGCCGTGTTTAAGACCGCAAGCCTAGTGATTGTAGACTGTCTATCAAAGTCCTTACTATGGGCTTCTTGAGGCTTAGGCGCGGGTTCTTTAACACTCTCTATATCCTTATATCCTTATGGCTACCGTTGCCATTACCATTAAACCCTTCCAGGTCCTCAATCCTCTGCTTTCCTCTATTCTTAACAAAGAGCATAGCAGCAAACAGATGCTTACAGGCTTCCTTCCTAGTCTTATAATCCGGGCAGGTGCAAGTCATTCTCTCCGTGTCCACCTCATAATAGCCAGAGACTTTAAATAGGCCATTAGAGCCAATGGACACCCTGCTGGATTTATATAATCCCCTGCCTTTCTCATACCTGGATTTACTATCATTGAACGTGGTAGAATTACTGTTACTGTTTGCTTTGAAACCGCCCTGGGACTTAGTGCCACCTAGGTTCCGGGGCTTTTCATTTGTGACTGACTGATTACTTAACATTGGTTTAACCTCCTTTATTTAGCTTATTAAATATAGTAAGTATATAACACTATTGTTATAATATCAATAGAGAATTTCACAATTTAGAAAACCATTTTCTTGCTGATAATAACCTTGATTATGTAAAATAGTATTGCATAACTATAATAGAAATGTTATTTTGATTGTATGCGCACCGGAGAAAAAATTAAAAAGGCAAGAGAGGCAAGGGGTTTAACTCAGGAACAGTTAGCAAAACTCTTGGATAAAAAGCAACCCTACATTGCCCGTCTAGAGTCGGGAAAATATAATCCACGTCTCGATATCCTCCGAAAAATCGCTAAAGTCTTAGGAGTTGAGCCAAAAGATTTAATCTAAAATAGGAATAAGAGACCTGCTTGAGTATGTGGAGACGGAAGAAAAACCTAAGAGGAAAGATGATGGGGAAATCTAAAGAACGTGGCAAGTAAATTGGTTTGCAAATCGTTGTGATAGTTACATTTGACCCAAGGAGATAATGCAAAAAGAGATGGATTATGAAACACTTAGAGCAATTATCGCTAATGGTGAGTTTGATAAGCTTATAGGTGAAATAGAAAATGACTTTTTTGACTGCAAAGGTTCTCTATATATATTTGATGATGCAAAAGGGAAATATGAATTTGTAAAAGATATTACCTCCTTTGCTAATGCCAAAGGTGGTTTTATTCTCATAGGGATTGAAACTGACAAAAATCCGACCCATCTTGGAGATGAGGTAACTAGAATCCGCCCTTTTGAACAAAAGCGTATTAATATCCAACAATATCTAGACATAATTAGAGAGTGGATCTATCCAAATCCTCAAGGTATTGATATCAAATGGATTAAGAGTAAAAAAGGTTCTGGAACAGGTATAGGTGTTATTGAGATTCCCGAACAAGCTCTGTCAAATAGGCCTTTTCTAATCGCAAAAACTATAATCGATGAAAGGAAAGCAGAAGTTGTTTTTGGTTATGTTGAACGTGAATTAGATCGTTCGCGACATCTTACAGTTGGTGATCTGCGTAGGTTATTACAAAGAGGAGTTTCTTACGAAGAAAGTATTAATCAAAGGCTAAAGAATATAGAAGCCGCTGTTTTCCAAGGTATAGGAAATAATAATCTTACTGCAAATATGCTGGAAGAGGTTTCTAAACGTATTTCTAATACACTTGAATACAGAGGACTCTCAGAAAAAAGGACAATAATTTTATCAGCATTTACATCAGAAAATATTGAACTTAAAACAATCTTCAAATCTATGGAGGATAGCAATAGTATAAGAAGGAAGTTAGCATTTCCACCTACTACTCTTCGACCTAATGGGTGGAGTATCGAAACACGGGATGAACCTCAAATTATAGAGGGTAAATTTATAAGGGCATCTAAAGGTGATGTAGAAGTAGTTGATCTCTACAGAGATGGTACTTTAATTTTTGTCGGGCTTGCTGATCAAAACTTCTTGTGTTGGGGCCCCACATATCAAGATCAGCTAAGGTTCAATCCAATTGCTTTAGTAGAGCTAATTTATAATTTTATGAGATTCTATTGTGAGATAGTTATAGATGATTTTGAATCAAAACCAAAGAGATTCTCAGTAAGAGTTGATTTGCAACAAATGCTCCTCGACGGTGTCAAAAGTAAGCTCGGTCCTGATGGCTTGAATTCTGCAAGCCAAAGACATGATCTTGGTACAAGAGAGGCTCCTTCTGAACATTTCTCAAAAACGAAAGATTTTCCGACCTCAAGCTGTAATGCTTCTAGAGTTGCCTTTCTCGTATTAAAAGAAATTTATCTCTGGTTTGGTATCGAAGAAGACGGAATACCCTATACGAAGTTAGAAAACAGCGTTCGTATGGTGGATCCGGTAGCAATTAGAAATCCGAATAAATGAATCGATAATATAGCTGCATAATGAAGCAGGAAGGATATCTGATCAAAGAACCTTCCTTACCTAAACAAAACCAAAAAAAGGAGGTAAGTAATCATGTCAGTTTATGAAAGAAGTGGCTATTGGTATGCAGAGGTCCCCTTGCCTAATGGAAAAAAGTTAAAGCGGTCCGTAGACAAGAAAGGGATAGTAACTAAGGCTATGGCCAGGGAGGTAGAGCAAGGGTTGAAACGTAAGATTAAGCTGGGCCAATGGGATTTAATGCGGGATACACCCAGTTTCAGTGATTTTATCCCTGATTTCATCTCATATCTGAGAGATATAAAGCAGAATAGGGCCTGGGATCAAGCCGAAATCTCTGTGAACGATTTTGCTAAATTCTTCGGAGCCAAAAAGCTCTCTGAAATCACTTCATCGGACATAGAGGATTACAAAAGAATAAAGACCAAAGAGGGCAACCGGCAACTATAAACAAGGATTTAGCGTTTGTCCGGCACCCATTCAACTATGCCAGGAGGTGCAATAAATTCTATGCTAATAACCCTGTATCTATCTCGGGGCTTCTCTCTGTGAACAATCAGAAAACCAGGGTCCTAACACCTGAAGAAGAGATTTTGCTTCTTAATAATGCTGAAGAACCATTAAGGAGCATGATTCAAATAGGGCTGCTAGGGCTTAGGCTAAACTCTATCAGAACTCTAAAATGGCCCTGTGTAGATTTCGATGCTAACACGATCACTATAGAAGCGTTCTACTCAAAGAACAAGAGAACACAAACTATCCCTATTAACACAACTGTTAGAAAAGCTCTGCTAGAAGCTAAGCTTAGATGTGGAAATAGTGAATACGTATTTCCTGAAGCTATGAAAAGGGCAAAGAGCGGGATTAGCATGCGGTTTAGCAGATTATGCGCAAAGTTAGGGATTAAAGGACTAAGATTTCATGACCTAAGGCATACCTGCGGTACTCGGTTAGCTGAAATGGGATATGATATTGGAGCGATCTCTAAGATGCTAGGACATTCAAGCCCTACTATGAGTATGAGATATGTTCACCCGAAGGATGTGCTTAGAAGGGCTGTAGAGGATTTAGAGAAATATACAAGCTCTACTACCACCAAAATCGCTACCACCAAAGAGCAAGAGAGTTCTAAGTAGCTGATATGATTGATAAAAGGTAATTTTGTGTTTTAACTCTGTATTATTTATAATTAACGTTGGAGGAGTTAATTAATGTTTGCAGAGAATAAGGAGAAGATTGAAGACCTGAAGAAGAGAATGCAAATCCTCAGAGACTTTCTTTGACCTCTCTAAAAAGAAATCACGCCTGGAAGAATTAGAGAAAATCATAAGTGAATCGAACTTTTGGACCGATCCTGAGAAGGCTCAGGAGGTGCTAAGGGAGCGGTCCGATATAAAGAACGTCGTTGACGGACTTGAGAATCTCTCTCATGAGCTTGAGGACGCCGAGGTGCTGGCGGAGCTTTCTTCCGAAGAGGAGGATGAGGAGACCGCAAAGGAGGCTCAGACGAAATTATCTGAAATTGAGGAGAAGATTGAGAGCCTCGAATTTAAACGAATGCTCGGCGGTGAGGATGACGAAAAGAACGCTATAGTCTCAATCAACGCGGGAGCCGGTGGAACGGAGGCTCAGGATTGGGCTGAGATGCTTCTTAGAATGTATATCAGATATGGAGAGAGAAACGGATACGGAGTAGAGATGCTCGACTATCAGCCGGGGGAAGAGGCTGGAATAAAGAGCGCAACCTTCTTTGTAAAGGGTCATTATGCCTATGGATATCTAAAATCAGAAAGCGGAGTTCATCGTCTTGTCCGTATTTCCCCGTTTGACGCAAATAAAAGGAGGCACACCTCATTTGCCTCTGTCTTTGTTTCTCCTGAAATAGATGAGGACATTCATGTAGAAATTGACGAGAAAGATTTGAGGGTTGATACGTTTCGCGCAGGCGGCAAGGGTGGTCAGCACGTAAATAAAACCGACTCGGCTGTGAGAATTACGCATTTGCCAACAGGAATAGTCGTTAGCTGCCAGAATGAGCGATCTCAGCACCAGAACCGCGCCGTTGCAATGAAGGTGCTTCGCGCAAGACTCTACGAGCTTGAAAAAGAAAAGCAACAGGAGAAACTGGAAGAGCTCCATTCGACAAAGAAAGACATAGCATGGGGAAGTCAGATTCGCTCTTATGTGCTTCACCCTTATAGAATGATCAAAGACCATAGAACGGGATACGAAACGGGAAATGTCGAGCCTGTTCTCGATGGGAATTTAAATGAATTCATAGAAGCCTATCTGCTTTATTTAGCGGGAGAGAAGAAGGGTGAAAATGAATCTAGGGCCTCTTAATTTTAAAATTTGACCACAGAGATCACAGAGAAAAATGGCTGTCCTACCATTAATGATGGTGGGTCGGACATTCTTGTCTGATCCCATATCATTTGATTCTTTAAGCTGCGCCCGTATATTTATATTCACGCTCCGAAGGCTGCGAAAAGCCTAAGAGGCACCGGGAGGCATACGAGTCTTGAGAATCGGCATTATCGGTAAGACCCATAAAAAGGAAACATTCGACGTTACGAGGGAACTATCCAAATGGCTCCAAGAAAGGGGCATTGAGGTTTATATAGAGAAGGAGCTGGGCGCGGAAATCGGTCACACGAACTCTGTTGCCCGCACTGAACTGCCTGAACTTGTGGATATAATTTTGGTCTTTGGCGGAGACGGGACTTTCCTCAGCGTTGCACGGCTTGTTTGCAAATACAACATTCCGATTTTGGGGGTAAATCTCGGCGGGTTAGGCTTCCTTACAGAAATTGTGCTCGATGAGCTCTATCCAATGATGGAGTACATTCTTTCCGGTAAATACGAGGTTGAGGAAAGAGAGATGCTCTGTGCGGTGATTCATAGGAAGGCCGAGCGAGTGGGAGATTATGTTGTTCTCAACGATGTTGTTATTAATAAGGGAGCGGTTGCAAGAATAATTGACCTTGCAATATACATAAACGGCTCCCACGTGACTACGTTTAAAGCGGATGGAATAATTCTTTCAACCCCTACAGGTTCTACAGCCTATTCCCTTTCCGCTGGGGGCCCCATTGTTTATCCGACGCTTCCTCTTACTATAATTACACCAATTTGCCCTCATACGCTTACAGACCGGCCTCTTGTCGTTTCCAATGAGACTACGGTCAGGGTTAAAGTTCTGACGGATACGCCGGATATCTATCTCACGCTCGACGGACAGGTTGGGGTTAATTTGAGAATGGGAGACGTGATTGAAGTAAGAAAGGCCGACACGTCTGTAAAGCTGATTAAATCGCCTTTCAGAGATTATTTTACAATTCTCAAAGCCAAACTCATGTGGGGAGAAAGATATGGAACGCTCCAGAGATGAACAATTTCTGCATGATTGGGTAATCGGAAAGATAAAGGAGAAATACTCAAGACTCTACAAAGAAGTCCACATAAATCCGGGGAAAGAAAAGAAGTTTGAACTTAAAGGTTATTATCCCGATGTGGTTTTTGTAAACTACGGTCAGATTGTATTAGTGGCGGAAGTGGAAACCCAGGAGACTATTAACGAAGAGGAGGCCGAAGAATGGAAGGACCTGTCTAATCTCGGCGCGCAGCTTGTGCTCGTAGTCCCAAAAGAGATGCAGAATGCGGCAAGGGAAATATGCTGGAAAAAGGGAATTGCGGCTAAAATAAAGATTGGATTTTTTGAGGTAGGGCTGAGCATTTAATTTTGTATAGAAACCCCACGAATTAATTATCAGCTATATACCCAGCTCTAGCACTAAAGTTCAGAGAATTCCTAAAACTAAAACCCTCCTAAAGTTTTATTGACTCATCTTTACTGCCAAGTAATACCATTTTCAGGATAAAAATGGTTAAAATATATGAATGGGAAGAAGAGCAAGTATCAAACCAAATAGAAGCATTTATTCTGTAGAAGAGCTGACAGAACTCTACAAGAAAGAAAAGA
>JBLNAE010000161.1:0-4180 GCA_050259195.1 Ignavibacteriales bacterium | reverse complement strand
GAGACTTCAAGCTAAGGCCAGAAAGCGATAAAGCTATAAAAAGTAAAACATATCTACCGCCGAAGTTACTTGGGGTAAATCAAAATGGTATTACTAGAAGCGGCCTCATAAATACCAGTAGAACGCAAAAAACTATGAAAACACAGGTTACTACCATTTATGAGATTGGTTCTAGTCATTTCCATAACCCTTCTTCAATCATTTTTGGATTTCATTTTTGAGAAGGAGAATTACTAAAGACTCAATCTTAGACATAGTTCTATCAATTACGCCCACCTTCCGAATACCACTTAATAATTGCATAGAAGGATGATAAAGGGGGTATTTTTATTGACACCTATTCTCCTCCCCCTGAGTCTTCTACTGAGAGATTCGTCTACATCTCAACTCCTGACGTCGGGGTGAAAAACGGTAGAGCAAGCCATCTTGTAGCAAACATGTAGCAATTTTAAAAGTCGGATAAGGGTAAAATTGCTACACCTCTGCATCTCGGATGTTCTGAATGTCTCGATGGCTCAGATGCGTTTATCGTTGAGATATTATCTCCACGAAGAAGTCAGTGACTCAGTGTCTGTGCAGATTGAAACCCATTAAGCCTGAGTTCATTCGCCCTGTGAACTGCGCTATCGTCTCTCTGATAGGTATTGTAAACTGAAGGGGAAATGGGTGGTAGTGACCTCATGGACGTGAGGTGGCTTCGCGGACAGCCCCTACTGGGTGCACTCGTTTACTTTAGATTCCGATTATGACAATACCACCAACTATTCCTCTCTCAGAAGGTAGCAAGTACCTTCTACTCTAATTACTGTTGGTTCGACGTTGCTGAATGCTCGTGCTCGTCTGCCTTCAAAATATACATCCAATTTAGATTTGTCCTGCATATGTAGGGCTAACCGATAGATATATTCGACTACGCCTGAGAGTCGAAGCCATAACACCGCTAATAGCTGCCCATAAGATAGAAAAATTGAGGTGTTATTGTTTGTACTTTTATAAAGACTTGGAAATGGAGATTGCTTTACTCTAACTGGGGTATTAATGCCTTGTATCGAAGCCTCTAACATCTCAGTATTAAGATTGGTGAGAGTCTTGTTATTATTGATTTTCGATTCAGGAATCTTTTCGTCTAGAAGAATTCTCCGCGCCCTCATCTCCGCAATTTTATCAGATGAATAACCCTCTAAGGATATTTCGAATCCACTACCACTACGGTAATCTATTAGTGCGGGCTTTAAATCCAACAAATATTCTTTTCTTTTGTTGCGCTGTATTAATTTCCCTGATTCAAAAGTTGCGAGTTCGGCTTTGTGACTAAAAGCTACTCCTATTGACGCACGTGCTGCCTTTTGCAGGGACTCTAAGAAGGCAATATCATGAGAATCTTCTGGGAGCAATATCAACCTGATAGTCTTATCAACCTCGATACTCTCATACTTCATGAAAAATAGACTATCTTCTCCAGAAGTCAGAAGGACTAGATTGCTTATGTCTACCTCAGAGTGTGTCTCCTCTTCCTGCTCACGTGTAGCTTGTGTTATAGGCTGTTTATGCTCAAGTTGCTCTTTAACTCCCTTACCAGGGAACGGTTTGGACTTATCTTTATTGGTCTTACTTTGTGGGAAAGGAGGAGCCTGCACTGGTTTTGCCCTAGCAAAATTGATACTGTCTAACAGGGTGCGTTTGGCTGACTCCTCATCAAGCCCAACCAAATTGATATAATGAATTGACTTTAGCAGTCCTTCGGGATTGCATTCTCTTACAAGAATTGGTAGTAAATGCCCCTTTTCGCCTGTTGGGTCTCGTGCAAGAGCAGCAGCCCATTCAGGATGTGTAAAAAGTGCGGACATGTAATCAGGGGACAGAATAGCTATTGTACGCTTAGCTTCTCTGGAGGCTTTGTCCATTTCCAATACAAAGTTGGAGCTTGGGCGGAAGTCCCAGGCTTGAATCAATACTGTGCGTCCAGTCTCCTCTAACTGCCAAGCTACCCATTCAGCCCAGCCCAAGTCGGCTTTGTTGTAGCTTATGAAGAAATCTTTCATTAAATACCTCAGTGTATTATCTTAACATTATAGATTCCTAACGTCAGGGTGGCAATATCGCTGTGGTAAAGTGTTAGTAGTATGTTAAGTCAAAAGTGGAACAGTATTCTGGCAATTTGGGGATGTGTGACGGGAACGGTAGCACTACTCTACCCTATATATCGTCTTTTTAAGGATGTCCAGTCTGGTAGAGTCCGCTTAGATGCTTATGCTCGTGCTACCTCGGATGGTAATCATCAGTACCTTGAATTTGTTATTACAAATATTGGCTCTAGACCTGTCACTATAAGTCGTGTTTTCGTTCTTAATCCAGATATGTTAAAAAATGGACAATATCAGGGGTTTGGTTGTTTTGAATCTTCGGTTGAGCTTGAAAGAGTATTTGATGATGTTGTTCTTCAACCTCATCAAACTCGATATTTTAGAATAAGGCAAGATACCTTAAATTTGAACTGGGAATCGGCTAGGAAGGGTCTCCCACTCAGCGATTATTTGTATTGTCTCCAAGTTATCGATTCAATGGGTCATGGATATTATTTGGGTGACCATTTTACTAGATTTCGTAAATTTGGAAGGTTTCGCTTTATTTAGGATATGTAATATATCACCACCCAAGTTTTACGGTGTTAAGGTGAATAAAGTCACTGCAAGGCATTGTTGACAAGTTGCAGGTTTTGAAACCATATATATTCGCGGTAATCAGTCAGATTAAGTGAAAGTCAGTCGCGAAAAAGTGGAGAGGAAGGAAGTTTGTAGCAGGACCTGTAGCAATTTTTTTTTGATTTCAAAGGGAGAATTGCTACACCTACTCAATTCACATTGAATGGTGTTAGCGAAACAACTCACACACTGGACAAGCACCTTTCAGCGCATCCAGCATTCCCACTCGGCAATTCGGATATTCCGAATGCCTCGATGGCTCAGGAACGTTTATCATTGAGATATTATCGCCACGAAGAAGAGAGTCCCTCGGTGTCTGTGCATAGTGAAACCAGTAAGCCTGAGAACATTCGACCTGTGAACGGTGCTACTATCTTACTGGTGGGCGTTGTAGATGGAGCGAGAAATGGGTGGTGGCGACCTCATGGTCTTGGGGAACTAAGATAGGGTTTTAAAAACACTGGAAAGGAGGCATGGATTCCAGGAGTGGAGTTGTAGTACAATATGGGGGAATATATGGAGCAAAGGAGATAGGTAGTAATAGCTTATTTCAGAGGACGCTTTGAGAGAGTTTCTGACAGAGAACCATAAGAAAAAAGGGGTTAAGCAATGACGGGCATCATAGAAAAAAAAGGGCTAGAAAAATTGGCGGAAAAAGCTGCTGAATTTTTGAGCGAGATAATTAATCCTCCATTGAAAGAATTAGGCGGGTTGCTAACAGACCAAGTAAAATTTTGGCGATTCAAGAATCAGGTGGACATTGTACTTAAAGCACAACATTTTCTTGATGAAAAAGGAATCCAACCTAGAAAGGTTCCCGTAAGAATGCTTGCTCCACTCCTAGAGCATGGCTCCTGGGAAGAAGCTTCAGATAGGCAAACTAAATGGGCATCTTTATTAGCCAATGCAGCAAACCCGAACTGTTCCTATGACTCTTATTCAAGTTATGTTGAGATATTAAGGCAAATATCACCATTAGAAGCAAAGTTCCTAGATTTATTATTCGATGAATACGGTAAGCCTGAATCTCAAGCTGATTCTTCACAGCCCCCACATAAATTTTCATTGGGTGAACTTTATAAAATAGACCTTAACAATATTATTCAATTTACCCTTGATGGGACAAAAGCTGAAAAAGTGTTGGGAGTTTCAAAAGACGAGTTTAACATCTTAATAGACAATTTATACAGATTAGATTTGGTAGGAGGCGACTTATCTCCAGAGAGGATATATCCGTATGTACAACTACATTTTACTTCTCTCGGATACAATTTTGTTAGAAGTTGTAGGTTTAGATGAGCGTGGCAAACAATAAGTTTGTATTTCCCTAGAGACTGAATTGCACCGAAAGCGGAGGTATTGTCTCCCCGCTTGGGATTTGGAATTCTTCAGAGCCTACCTGAGAGTTTCCGAATTGGCACTCTAAAAAATCAGCCGCTCTTTCATCAAGTAAATTTAACATATCGTCCGTGTTCCCA
>JBLNAE010000160.1:0-4033 GCA_050259195.1 Ignavibacteriales bacterium | reverse complement strand
ATAAACGATAGGCTTTCTGCAAAATATCAAGTTCATTTTCAGCCTGAGTGATTTGTTCTCTCAACTTCTTTATTTCTTTATTTTTCTCTTCGATAGCTTCTTTTATATTGCGCATGATATAAGATTAAAATATAAGTATAAAACTGTCAAGGGTTGTAAGCTCACATTGAAAGGTCATGCTATAACATAACGTTGACAAAATGGGATTGAGTAAGAGGTAAATACAATTCTGAATGGATGTT
Organism: Ignavibacteriales bacterium; assembly: GCA_050259195.1. Classification (GTDB taxonomy): domain Bacteria; phylum Desulfobacterota_D; class UBA1144; order Nemesobacterales; family CSP1-2; genus PSLL01. The sequence goes on along the minus strand of JBLNAE010000160.1, from coordinate 3,791 downwards.
TATATCGAGGGTGCTATTTCTTACTTTTTATCCATCTTGCTTGAGCGGCTTTTCGGGCTATTGCTTTGCGTCTTTTAGCAGATAACTTCTCAGCACGAGCCTTACCACCTTTTAACCCGCCCAATCTACCAAGGGCTACGGCGGCGGGGTTCTTTTGAGGGGTTTCTTTGGTTGGTTCTTCTTTTAGTTCTTTTGTGGTTTCGTCTACTACGAACTTAGCAATTACATTTACATCTTCAGATTGTTTTCTTGACCGCTTAGGCATAATAAAGACTATACATAACTATTACGCCTTGTCTAGGGCTTGAAAAATTCAAAGTAGCCCACTACCGACCCTTCGGCAATAATCCACACCATAGACGAACTACGAAGGTTAATAAGGTTGAATCCCGACCCTGAGGAACTTAGGGCAATACACAACACCAAGACTGTATTCCCCAGCTCCACGATTATCACCAGTAAGGATAAAGACGAGGCTCCCGATTTTCTCAAAGATGAATAGAGATGGTTTCCCTTTGAACCGCAATACCCCTGACCTAGTTTTTCTAAGAAATTTAGTAGAGCCCGAGATAATCGCCCTACTCTGACCTCTACCTGCTACCTAATGCGCTAGAGACAACAAGATCCGCTTAACTTGCTCTTGCAAAGCTATACCATACCATAAATATTGTCACCGATTTCTTCATTCTGGTTTTCATGTGGCTCTATGTGGCTGTATCCTTTCTTGTGGCTGGATGTGGCTGTATACAGATACAACATCAATTTTCTTTTATCGTCACTGACGCTTAGTATCTTGGAATATTTAACTTTCTTTTGCCAATACTGTTTAAGCATATGCTCCAAACTCATGTCCGTCCCCTCCTGCATATATTTCCTCAATAATTGAGGTTAATTTATAATCTCTTTTGAACGTAGAGAGTTCAATCAGACATTAGTGAGATTTTTTAATAGAAAAGTGACATATTCTTATAAGTGGGTAATACTTTAGTTTTAATGTTAAACTGAGATTACGAAGCATCAACCAACCATGGTTATCCTGGACTATCTCCAATGGGTTCCTAACAGCAGCTTCAAGAAGATCCGGGGATCTATGGGAATGAAAGGCATACTGGACATCATCGGCTGTTGGGAAGGGAAGTATATAGAGATCGAGGTAAAGACTGAGAAAGGAAGATTAACCCCGGAGCAAAGGGCCAGGATTGAGGAATGAGGTTGTAAGATCCCTTGAGGATGTTCATAAGATTTTTGGAGAGAAGAGCAGGATTACAGTCAATTTCTGAGGAGGAACCATGAGCGACATTAAAGAGAAGCGGAAGCAAGAAGAGATAGAAAAGACCAAAGAGAAAATAAGGCGGCTGTTGAAGGAGAGGAATGAGCTTTGCTGCCAGGAGCTTACAAAGAAGCAATTCCTTGATCTGTTTTATCATGAAACATTGAAATTCGAGGACCTCCCGGACACAACTCGACTGCGGACAATAAGACAGCGTCACGATCAGGCACACACTGTAGAGAAATATCTCGATACGATAGACTCGAGCGGAAAGGACAAAGCCGTAAAAACTGCGCATTCAATGACGCGTACTTGGAGCGAAGAAGAGATATCTCAATACCTTACTAAAGACCTAAAATTCAAGGACGAGGCATAACACAATGGGTCCGGGTATCCCCTATCCAGCCGTGGGTATCCCCCCAGGGGCCTGGGCACCCCCGGGGTATTCCGGCGATAGAGTCTCATAGAGAGACGTTGAGACCCAAAAAATGTTTCGGGGGTTGCCTTGGCATTTTGAGAGGGCTAAAATGGAGGAATGAAGAGAACGCTGATAGGCCTCATAATCGGGATAATCATTGGCCTCATTCTTGCACAGGTTGCAAGTCCACCATATGAGGTAAGCTCAAGTCAAATGGGCCAAGGTAGTATTAAGTTAAATAGATGGACTGGAAGATCTTGGGTTCTCATGTATGGTAGTAGTGCTGCATCTCCAGAATCAGCATACCACTGGAAAGAAATAGGGAAATAGTGTTGATTACCTACCCCTGATTGTGATAGGATTTTAATAATGTTACATACTTCAAATGGCCCTATAGAACCCGCACTATTTCAGCAAGACCTTCTTAAATTTCCATCAATTCTAAGGCGCGTGGCCGTTGTTATGGCTAAATCAGATGAGATTTTAAACATTTCTCAAGCCGCAGAGGAGGCTGGAGTATCTGCTAACGCTGTCCGGGTTGCTACATTCAGGGCAAGGCGAAAAGGAAATAATTTCAATGAGTTGGTTAATAAGATATGTAATGAAAAGCTAATATCTTACACGCCCCGGGTTACGAAGGTATTAGTCGAGAAAGCCCTAAAAGGATCATTCAAACACCAAGAATTATTTTATCGGCTTACAGGGGCCTTGGTACAGGATAAAATAGGGCAAAATACTAATATAAACTCGCTTACATTCGTACTCGGAATGCCGGAGAGTATACCGCAAACCAAACAACCCCTAAGTCCAGAGCATAACGGTGCTGAGGATCATAACTTCATAGAGGCCGAATTAGTCCGGGATCCAGAGGAAGAGGAAACGGAGTAACACAATATCTAGTATGTGATTTTTACCTGTTTTTTATCACGCTAAAACACAATAAGTAGAGAAGGCATAGATTAAACTAGCGTATTTGGTGGGAGGAGATAGTAATGTTTTGTCCAAATGACGGAAAGAAGTTGGAGATAGTAAGAAAAGATGATTGGGAGGCTTGGTTTGAGTGTTCTTGTGGTAGAAAGTATGTTCAGGATTATGGCAATGGAAGTGATTTGGCTTTAATACCTGTTTCTGAGTTTCCTAGTCAGGTTGAACAGGTCAAGCCGCAGAAGAAGGTTGTAACGCCTGAATTAACTGATCAAATAATAAATGATTTAATTAAAGAGTATAAAGCTAAGGGTAAGATAGACATTTCACAGTTTAAATACTTTAAATACCTTATTATTCAATTTACGTATAGTTATAAACATAAACGCGAAATATGGTCTGTTGCTTTTCATTTCTTTGAGGATCCTCCGCTTCAAGGCTTATTTCAATATCGGATGGTATTTACAAAACAAGAATGGGAAGGAGAAAAGAAAGATGACGATACCAAAGACGCCGACACCCCCAGATAGATTGGTCTGAATTTAAAGGTGAAGAGGGTGGGGAAAGGTAAATAAAAAAGCTAGCTGTATACAACGTCACTCTCGGCAGCTAGCCTTCGAGGGAGACGGGACACCTCATAACCAACCTAGAACTTACCCGCCTCAAATATAAGATATGCATCTTACCTTCATCAATCAATGATCAAGTTATTTAAAGCCTTTTCGAGTTCCAAAGTTTTGCAGAAAAGAGTTATGGGTGTTCAAGGATTATCAGAGAAACCCGGTAGTAATGGAGTTATGAATTTTGTTTTATTATCTTGATCGTGGTAATCGCTGTCAGTAACCTATCTTTTAATGTTATTTTATACTGTTCAAGTTCTTGTATCATCCTAATATCTACTTCCTCTATTGGGTCGTTTGCTTACATTAAATGAAGTGTGTTAATTAGGGCTGTAACATCTCTTAGGAGTATAGTTATATGCTCTTTGCTCATTTTGTCTGTCATATCGTAATATAACTGCTTTTTTGTGAGACTGTTGAAAAGGCAGGTGTTCTAAATGCCCTGCCCCCCTATAATAGGTCCATAGTATAAGTTAGATTTTCGGTAAAGAACCCTATAAATAGGAGGTCAGTATAATGGGCAGGAAGCGCTACTCGCCAGAGCAGATAATAAGACATC
>JBLNAE010000159.1:0-5050 GCA_050259195.1 Ignavibacteriales bacterium | reverse complement strand
GGTGATAGTCGTAGTGCCTTTTGTGGATACAAAAGCACGGAGACCAATGATGACCTGTTTGCCTCATTCAATTTAGAGCTTTTTACACTCCGGGCTGCTACGCATGGTTTCATAAACTCAATCCATGTTTCGCTACTGCGCCTTTAAGAGATTTTATTCGTTTTATGTAGTTAAGATAGTGTGTTAAATTATTTTATGTCACATCCATACCAAGTTTATCCCAACATGGTAAAAGGCCGAGTACCCAACTGGAACGCTTTACTAATACACTACGATTTCCCAACAGAAGACGAAGCTATCGATTACGCATGTGAGTACATCAAATTCTATCAAGCTCACAAAACAAACTTTACCGTATGGCTCAAAGGACCTAATAATTTAATTCTTAAACCAGAAGAGATAAAAGAACGCTGTAAGCCAAAACCAAAATCGTTCAAGTTACCTAAGGCAAAGAAACACCACTATTAATATACTTCATACCTTAATTGCTCAAAATAAACCAATAAACCTCCCGTTCAGCCATTAGACTCACCCCTCCCATCAAGCAACTTGATCAATCGCATCAAGGGCTTCAGGATCATTTGATGAGTCTTAGCCATACGAGCTCTTGTCCGCTCCACCGGGCCTGATCCTCTATTATTGATTTAAGGGTTTTATAGCGAAAAGTATCTGAAGGTTTATGAAAAGAAACAGTTACTCTTCTTCCATCGTGATGCTGATAACGTTGATGGCTGCCTTTTTGATTTCTTAATTGGAATCCATCACGGATTAGAGCATTTATTATATCCCGGGCTGTTAAACTTCTAAGTTGACTATAATCAATGGGCATTAGCTTAGGGACATTTAAACGGTTACTGCTACGCGGGAATCCTGGAATACTTCAATCTCCTCTTTTGGCTCCAACGGTATCTCTTCCCCATCTTCAATAAGCTCGTCTATAATCATTTGAACTACTTCTTGGATATGCTTAAGGGCCTCTTCTTTTGTATCGCCCCAGGTAGCAGCTCCATACTGTTTAAGGACTGGACAGTAGGCGTGCCACCGATCCTCATCCGGTTCTACCACCACTCGAAAAGCGTATGTCTTCATGCCATCATATTATATCATAGTATTTACTTTTTGGTTTACTCTTTAATTTACTTCTAAGTTGATTCCTAGCCGCGGCGTAGATAGGACCCGGGGAGAGGCCCCAGGCCCTACCGTTTTAATCCTGCTCTGCCTGAACATCATCAATAGAAGGGAGAGGCAAATCCGAGCGCATCGTTTCCAGGTAGGCCGCGTCATTATAGATCTGATTGCATAAGACCCACAGCGTTTGTCTAAACTCCGGGTCTTCCGGTATATCCTCACCTTTAACCGGCTCGAGATGGGTCAAGGCAAGATTAACATTGGTCTTAATTTTGATAAGCGTTAGCTTGTAGTCAATTGCATTCCACTCATGCTTATTTGATGCTTCCATAATTAAATCCCTCCTTTTATGTTGATTTTGTTCATGCGATTAAATTATCGTCTTAGCCTCACAATAGCTTTTTCATCAGCCAGTTGCGTATTTTACGGTTTATGGGATAGTGCCCACTGATATTTATAGCGCCTCCGGCTTCCTCTATAGCCTTATCGAGCATTCTTTCGGGGGCCTCCACAATCCCTACTACTTCACCTGAGCCATCGGGACGGTTCTCAAATAAGCAAAGCCTTGGAGCCATATCCCATACGTCTATGAAGAAATAATATCCGGCCCTGGCTTCTGCATCCCTCTGAGCCTTCTTGAGGTCCTCCTGGCTTTTAATCTCTACTTCAGAGAAATTCTCCTGTGGTGTCATATGCCAGAGGATTCTTTTCCTTAGTTCTATATCCTTCTGAATATCTTTTAATGTCTTCATGGTGTACCTCCTTATTTACTGGCCCAGCGCCCATTGCTCCAACTGCGCCGCAAGAGAAACAATATCATTAAACTTTATCGGTTTACTATGGGTCTTGAGAGCCTCAATAGCGCTGTTAATCGTGGCAAGTCTAGTTATCACTGCCTGTTTATCGAAGTCCTTGCTGCGGGCTTCTGTGGCGCTATTAGGTGTATCTGTAGGCTTATTAGAGGGCTGTTCAGATGGGGCGCCGTTACTGTGTCCCTCAAGGTTCTCGATGCTCTCCTTGCCCCTATTCTTCACAAACAGCATAGCGGCGAATAGATGTTTACAGGATTCTTTGCGGGTGCGGTAATCCGGGCAGGTGCAGGACATCTTCTCGGTATCACATTCGTAATACCCTGATACTTTGAAAAGTCCGTTAGCTCCAATGGACACCCTGCCCGACTTGTATAGCTCCATGCCCTTGTCGTGCCTGGACTTGCTCTCCCTGAGTGTGGTATTATTAGAGTTACACGAACTTGGTTTGCCCTGGGATTGGGTGGCGACCCTCTCCCGGGGCTTTTCATTTGTGCCATCTCGATTGTTTAACATTTTAAAGCCCTCCTTTATATTGTTCTTATTTGTCTAACCTTGTAATGTATTGTAACATATTGTATAATTATTTCAATACCCTATTGTAAAATCTCGTAGTTTATTGTATGTAATAGTTATGGGCGAATTATTAACTATCAAAGAGACAACAGAAAGGCTTAAGTGCAGCCGTCAGTTTCTTTACACCCTTTTCAGAGAAGGAAAACTCCGGCGTATCAAATTCAACAAGAAAGTTTTAATTGATTCAGACGATATCGCAAAACTGGTAAAGGCCCAGAAAGAGAAAAAGTAATGGATATAAATCAGGCTGCTAAGGTCTTAAAGATCTCCACCAAGACCTTGAGAAAGTATATCAAAATCGGAACCATAGAGGCCCGTCTGGTTGAGGGCAAGACTGGAAAAGAGTGGAACCTATCCGATGAAAGCATAGAGGAATTTAAGAGGGGAAGAGTAGAAGGCGTGGCATTTCCAGGCTTAGAAAAGACTGATAAAACGGGCGTGGAAAGGGTAGAAAAGCCTGCTAAGGTTCCAGCCAGGATGGAAAAGCGTGGAACTGTGGAAGCGGCTTTCCAGGGCGTTCCAATCTCTCTAGGGCCTCCACGGGCAAGTGAACCTAAAAGATACCTTGATAGCCTCCCGGATATCCTCGATGCGAAAGAGGTTGCAGAGTTTCTAGGTGTAAGCCAGTATACGATCCGGGGCTTTCTAAAGGAAGGTACTCTACACGGTGTGAAGCTTGGAAAGGGCTGGAAGGTTTCTAAGGGTAGCCTGGAAAAGTTTGTAAGAGAGCTTTTAGGCTAGGGAAAATAAAAAGCCCGGGTTGATTCTTGGCGGAACCCCCGGGCTTACGATGACATTTGATTATGAAGAAGAATAAACCATCCGAGAAAAAAATCAATTGGAATTCCATTAAAGATAAAAAAATCCCCAGATCTACCTTAACCGTAGGCGAGTTTTTCAACCGGCTTGAAGAGAATCCGGCGTCCATCGCTGATTTTGATATCAGGGATGCGATTGACCAATTACAAAGATTATATATTCACGGAACTAGAAACGTAGCAAAATTAGCAGGAGAAATCCTCAAATCCATTCTAATACCTAAGCGTTCCACTCTACCAAAAACAACTGATTGGAAATTAAACTTTTGGCAAAATCGTCCTGATACGCTGATCCAAGACATCCTTCATTATGAGGATCGTATGAAGCCAGGCTGGAAGAAGGGCAGAACTAAAGAGGAGAGAAGAAGGCAAGCCGTAAAATGCTTAATTGGCAGAACTCCCACAGATGAAGATATGGAAGGTCTCTTGCTAGGGAAAAAGGACGAAAGTTTTAGAGATTTTGTCCTGTTAGTTTTTGCGCAAGTCGAGGAGATTCGCTTCGTTGAACAATTCAAGAAATTCTATTATAGCATCCCAAACCTAAAGCAGAAAAGAGAAAAATATAAAGATCTTAAGAGGCCACCTTCCGAAAGGAGAATCAAAACTAAAGGAGCTACAATGTCCGAACTTGAAAAAACAACAGCGGAAGCCGCAGATATGCTTAGAGTCGACTATCTTAATTTGATACAGGAAAAAGGGCTGGATTATTTTAGAGAAGGGTATGAGTATGCCTATTGGTATTATAAGTATTGGGGTGGAAAATGGTGATTTTTTTCGCCTATTTTAATCACCTGTTGACGGTTTTTTTGTGCGGTGGTATAAGTGAGGTGTGTGTTGTAATTGAAAGAAAATAATTACGTTGGAGGTGAGTGATTTTATGAAGAGAGTAACAATGACAATCTCGATGCCTAGAGAGATGATTGATAAAATTGATTCCTCTCCAATCAGGAAATCAACATCGCGCTCCGATTACGTCAGGTTAGCCGTTGCACAGTTTTCAGAGAAGGAGCATGCAATAAGTAGCGGGGGGAAGCAAAATCATGAGAAGGAGACTAAGTGAGAGATGCCAGAAACAGGGGTATCAGGCCCTGTCTCTGGCAATGTCTGAACAAGCAGTCAACGGTATTAAGATTTTAATACCAACCTTTACCAAATTCAAGACAGCTTGTTCATCTCACCGTAAGTAATCGGAGATGAAATTAAATCAAATCAGAAATCTAACGGCTCTTTCGTGCAATGGAAGTGATGTCCTCGAGTTACCTTCCCAATCCCTACCTATATTCGAAGTGAACATATCCTATTCACTCTGGGCGGACATATGTGAAATCCAAGCCGCTTGGGGCGTGCCAGTTGATGTGCTGATCCGCGATATATTCGAGGATTTTGTCTCTGAGCATTGGGACCTGAAACACAACAGAAAAAAGCCCGGACTGCAATCCGGGCGGAGAAGAAAAAACTTTTAAACGGAGGTTCCTATGACTAATTTTAATCGAATTGAAGATTTTATTCAAGAGGATCTAGCAAAATCAGGGCTGTCCCTTGAGAGCTTTCCAGTCACGCTGCTAATGAGCGAGACTGAGCTTATGGATAGGCTGGGTTTTAAATTCTTTGGGGAGAAACGCATTACAGATGTCGGAGGCTACTGGATACCATTTCCCAATGTGTCGGGATATTACCGGCTAAAACTCAAAGAGCCAATAGGAGATGCCAAATATCTAT